>JABCOX020000025.1 GCA_013333395.2 Clostridiales bacterium
AAGGAAATGAAGTTACGGTTGTTACTTATAGAGATGGTGATAACGTTAAGTATTATGAAAATGATAAAGGTGTTGAAGTATATAGGGTTGATAACTATATGATTAGACCTAATAATTTTATTGATTGGATTATGCAATTGAATTTTAATATGATTACAAAAACAAATGAAATTATTAATAAAAATGGTAAATTTGATGTAATTCATGCACATGATTGGCTTGTAGCATATAGTGCAAAATCAATAAAAGAATCTTATAATATTCCATTAATTTCTACAATCCATGCAACTGAAAGTGGTAGAAATAGTGGAATTCATGATGAAACACAGAGATATATTAATGATTCGGAATGGATGCTTACTTATGAATCTTCTGAAGTTATAGTGAATAGTAATTATATGAAAAATGAAGTTCAAAGGTTGTTTGGATTACCTTATGATAAAATAAGTGTTATCCTAAATGGAGTTAATTTGCAGCTGTTTTCAAATGTTAATGTTGATTATGATTTTAGAAGACAATATGCAATGGATAATGAAAAAATTATTTTATATGTTGGTAGATTGGTTTATGAAAAAGGAATACAAAACTTAATTGCAGCTATGCCTAAAGTACTTGATAGATATCATGATTCTAAACTTATTATTTGTGGTAGGGGTGGAATGATTGATGAATTAAGAGAGCAGGTTAAATATTTAGGAATTGAAAATAAAGTATATTTTGCAGGATATTGTGATTCGAAGAAAATGCAAAAAATGTATAAATGCGCTGATGTTGCAGTATTTCCTAGTACTTATGAACCTTTTGGAATTGTTGCAATTGAATCAATGTTGTCTGGAACACCTACAATTGTTTCAGATGTTGGGGGTCTTAATGAAATAATTGAACATGGTGTAACTGGTATGAAATCTTATGCAGGTAATGCTAATTCAATTGCAGATTCAGTGTTGGCATTATTATTTGATCCAAAACTTTGTGCTAATATTTCACAGAATGCTATTAAAAAGGTTAAGGAAAATTATAATTGGTCTAAGATCACGGATAGTACATACTATGTTTATCAATTGGCTATAGGAAAAACAGTTCAAGAAAAAGAGGAGGCTATGGAGCTTCAATTAAGTGCTAATAAAACTGGAAAAGTTAAAACAATTCAAAAGGAGCTTGGCAATTTATTAGCTTTTAGAAAAAGAAATGCTTATGCATAATATGAAAGGAAGTATATATGAATATTTATGATACAGCAAATAATTTATCTAGAGAAATTAGGGAGGCAGATGTATTTAAAAATTTAAAGAACGCAAGGGAAAGAATTTATGCGGATCCTGAGAAAAAAGAATTAGTTGAAGAGTTTGACAAATTAAAAGTGGAAGTTCAATTAATGGAAATCAAACAACAGAATCATGAAGAAGTGAATCAAGAAGATAAAAGAATAAAGATGGCCAAATTATACAATACATTGATTGCCAATAAAGATATTAAAGAATATTTTGATTTACAAATACAATTTAATCAGATGATGATTGATATTAATAAAATTATTGGTGATGTTGTTAAAGATGTGTTTTAATACTTGAAAAATATTGATATATATGGTATTATATTTAAAGTTCTATAACTTGGTTTAAGGATTATAACACCACTTTTACTAGGTTATTGAATAATATAAAATGAAAGGTGTACTAAAAATGATTAGTAAAGAAACAAAACAAGGAATTATTTCAACTTATAAAAGAGATGAGAAAGATACTGGTTCTCCAGAAGTTCAAATCGCTTTATTAACAGAAAGAATTACAGAATTAACAGAACATTTAAAGAAAAATCCTAAAGATAATCATTCAAGAAGAGGATTATTAAAAATGGTTGGTAACAGAAAAAATTTATTAAACTATTTAGTAAAGAAAGATGTTGCTAGATATAGAGAAATCGTTGCAAAATTAGGTTTAAGAAAATAATTAATAAGTCATCAGTATTTATACTGGTGATTTTTTTTGTTTTCATATACATTTCATAAATGGAATATAAACTTATAAAAAATAGGAAAGGAGTAATACTGTGATATTAAAAAATGCGGTGGCTTATATTACAAGAAAGAAGAATAGAACGTTTATCATTTTTATTGTATTAGTATTGATACTTTCTAGTTTATATTCTTGTTTAAGTATTATGGGCTTGAATAATTCGGTTGAAAAAAACTTATATAAATTATCTAATTCTGCAATATCGGTAATGCTCAATAGTGAGCAAAATTTTAATATTGATAAATTCAAGAATATTAATAATATTAAAGGTATTGAGGAAAAATATTTTCAATATGATGGTGTTGGTAAATTAGTTAATTATAAAGTTGTTGAAAGTGAGCAAGGAGTTTCAAGGGATGATGTTCCTGAAGATTTAAAAAATCTTGTTTCAATATCTGCTTTTAATAATATGAAGAAAAATAATTTGTTTAGTAGTGGAGTTTTTAGTATTAAGAGTGGAAGAGATATTGAAAATGGAGATACCAATAAGGTTATTATTCATGAAGATTTAGCTTTAAAGAATGGGTTAAAAATTGGTGATAAGATTAAACTAAAGCTTGAGAAAAACGAAGATGAGTTTGAAATTGTAGGATTGTTTACAGGAAAGAAACAGGAGAAATTTAATGGGCTATCTTCGGATTTTAGTGAGAATATGATTTTTATGAATTATGATTATAGTCAAAAAGTGTTGAAGAATCTAGATGATAATAAAAAGGTTGCTACAAAATTATATATATATTTAAATAGTCCTGAAAAGATGAATGATGTAATTAATGAAATTAAAAAAATTAATCTAGAATGGGAAAATTACAAAGTTGGAACAGATAATAATAATTTTGATGAAATTAGAGAAACAGTTAGTAGTGTTAAATACATTGTTATGATTATGTCTATTTTAATTATGGTTGGAGGACTTGTAGTACTTTCATTAATATTAATTTTATGGATTCGTGAAAGAGTTTTTGAAATAGGTGTTTTATTATCAATTGGAATTAGTAAATTTAAAATTATAATGCAATTTATAGTTGAATTGTTAATAGTTACGATTCCAAGTATGGTGGTTTCATTTTTTGTGGGAAATGTTATTATAAATCAAGTAGGTAGTAAAATATTTACTAATATAATAACAAATGTAATTAATTGGGATAAATTCCTGATTAGTTATGGTATTTTAATTGGAATTATTGTTTTATCAATAATATTTGGATCTATGGCTTTTTTGGTTAAGAAGCCTAAAGAGATTTTATCTAAGATGAGTTAGGAGGATTTTATGAGTATTTTAAAAATGAAAGATGTAACATTTAGTTATAGTAGTTCAGGTGAAAAAGTTTTATCACTTATTAATAAAGATTTTGAACTTGGAAAGTTTTATGCAATTATGGGAAAGTCGGGTGCTGGTAAATCAACGCTATTATCATTGCTTGCAGGACTTGATGAACCTGATGTGGGGGAAATTATATTTGATGATGATAATATAAAGGATATAGGTTATACAAATTATAGAAGATATTGTATTTCTCTTGTTTTCCAAAATTATAATTTAATTGATTATTTGACACCATTAGAGAACATTAGGCTTGTTAATAGTAAGGCTAATGCTGATATTTTATTGGAACTTGGTTTGGAAGAAAGTCAAATTAATAGAAATGTAATGAAATTATCTGGTGGACAACAACAAAGAGTTGCAATTGCGAGAGCGTTAGTTTCTGAGGCACCTGTTATTTTGGCTGATGAACCTACTGGAAATTTGGATCCTGTTACTGCTACTGAAATTATTGAAATATTGAAGAATCTTGCAAAAAAGAGAAATAAATGTGTGATTGTTGTAACACATAGTAAAGAAGTTGCAAATGAGGCTGATATGATTTTAGAATTAAAAAATAAGAAATTAAATGAAGTTAAGGAGGCAGTAAAATGATAAAAAGGGCATTTGCTTATGTTACAAGAAAAAAATTGAAATCTTTGATAATACTTTTTGTTGTATTAGTAATGACTGCACTTAGTTTAGTGAGTTTATCTATTAAAGATGCGACTGATAAGGCTTCTAAAGAAACGTATGCTAGTATTACAAATAGTTTTATGATTGAAATAAATAGGAGGGTTAATCAAGGAACTCCTAGAGGAAGCGGAAATGTTAGAGGTATCGATATTAAAAAGATTAATGATTCAAAAGACATTGTTGATCATGTAAAAAGAATTAATATTGTTGCTGATTTAGATAATCACGATATTATTGAAACTTCAAGAACTCTTTCAAATTTATCTCCTGATAGGGCGAAGAAATTTAAAAGGTCTGTTATGATGACTGGTGTTAATAATTCTGAAAAAGAAACTAAATTTGTTTCTGGTGCATATAAATTAGTTTCAGGAAGACATATAAAAAATGGTGATAAAAACAAAATTTTAATGCATAAGGATTTAGCTGAAAAAAATAACTTAAAAGTTGGTGACAAGATTAAATTAAAATCTAATATTTATGATGCTGATAATGAAAAAGGAGCTAATGAGACTATTGAAGTTGAAATATTGGGATTATTTGATGGTCATAATAAAAGTGGTGTAACATATTCACAAGAACTTTATGAAAATACATTGGTTAGTGATATTGATACTGCTGTTAGATTATACGGTTGTACAGAAGATACTGCAGTTTACCAAGATGCTTCATTCTTTGTAAAAGGTGATAAGAATATTGATCAAGTTTTAAGAGATATTAAGAAATTGGATATTAATTGGCAGAAATATAATTTGATTAAAAGTTCATCAAATTTCCCAGCTTTACAAAAATCTATTTCTGGAATATATGAAATTGCGGATCAATTGTTTATTGGTTCATTGGTATTTGCTGGTGTAATTGTGGCATTATTGCTATTCTTATGGATGAATGCTAGAAGAAGAGAGATTGCTATATTGTTAGCAGTGGGAATTTCTAAGGCAAAGA
>JABCOX020000026.1 GCA_013333395.2 Clostridiales bacterium
AACACTGTGCTCTTGTAAGTTATGTCCTATACCAGGAATGTAAGATGTAACTTCATATCCATTTGATAATCTAACTCTGGCTACTTTTCTTAAAGCAGAGTTTGGTTTCTTAGGTGTTACTGTCTTAACAACTGTACATACTCCTCTTTTTTGTGGAGCTCTTTGGTTTGTAACTTTACTCTTCATTGAGTTAAAACCATGTTGTAAAGCTGGTGATTTAGACTTGTCAGAAGAACTTTTTCTTCCTTTTCTTACTAATTGATTAATTGTTGGCACTTAAATTCACCTCCTATAAAAAATACTGTTATAACAGGTATAATTCACCTACTATAACAGTATCTATTCTAACATTTTTACATTGATATGTCAATATTATCTATCAAAATCAGTATCTTCTTTAGCTTTAGCTTTTTGTTCTTTTTTAATATCACTTTCCATTTCTCTTTGATATTTATCAGCTAAGTCCCTCATCACATCATATTTCAAACTATTTACATAGTCGTCATGAGGATTTGATACAGGCTGCTCCATTTGTTGTTCAGGCTCAGGTAATTGTTTTTGTTGTTTATTCTTACCAAATCTATTAGCAAAGAAATTCTTTAATCTAGCAAAAATGCCTAATTTAGCTTCAGGTTGTGGATTTCTCGCATTCTCAAGTTGTCTTCTTATTTCTTCGCTTCTTGCTGGGTCATTTTGAGCACTATCAAGGTCAACAGGTTCAAAATCTTCAACAGTTTGCTCAACTCTTTGAGGAGCTACCCCAAGTCTAGTAGTATATTTTTCTGCCATCGCAATTTCTTTATTAAATTGATTTTCTTGAGCTTTTAAATCATCAAATTCTTTATTAAACGCTAAAGTTAAATCCACATGGCCATTTTTATCCATTTTAGGTTTTTGATTAAGTAATCCCGATAAATCACTTAACTCAATATCCATATTATTTTTTTTAACATATGCAAATAATGCATCTTTATTAAATTCAAACTTAGCCTTTATTTCATTGATTTTATCTTCAAGGCCAACTCTTTGATCAGGTGTAAGTGAAGGATTTTTTAACTTATTTAATTGTGATGTAGCATAAATCATTCCTCTTAGGTTATTTTGTAAAGAAGTATGTTTTAATGCCTCATCTTGTAGAGTTCTTAATTTACTTCTCTTTGCCTGACTTTTTTCAATTCCATTTCTTGCTTTTTTTATTGCTCTTTCTTTTTGTGATCTGATTATATATTCTAAATGCTGCTTAATTTCAGGATCTTCCATTAATTCTTGGATTTTTTCATTCAAACTTTCTTTTAAATAATCCATTTTTTCTTTTTTTACTTTAGCCTGTACTTGAATTTTAGCAATCTTAGCCTTAAGTTTAGTAATTTCTTCTTTAATTGCTCTAGCTTCGTCTTTATCATTCATCAAATTCGCTTTAGCTAAATCAAGCTCCAATATTTTTAAATCTTGACTAGCATCATCTAATCTGTCTTTCACATTAATATATTCAATTTTTGACTCTGAAATTTCTACTTTTAACATTTTATATTCTTCATTAACATTAGATAAATTAGCATCTTTTTCTGCTATTCTTTTTTTATCTTCTTTAGTATGTTTATATCCATTATCTGCCATTATTCCTCATCCCCCTTCTATGAATTTAATAATCTCTCACAATTTTTGATGATATCTTCCCAATTTTCTGACAATTCATTAACATCCCAATTTAATTGTGCTAACTCTTCAACAGATAAATTGTTCAATAATTCTTTTGATACATTTAAATTTTTAGAATCCATAATTATTACCCTTTCCTTTATAACTATTTTTATCTTAACATAATTTAATACAAAAAGTCAAATTTTACATAAATTTATATTTTATTTTTATAAAAAAATTTATACTGCACAAAGCTCACTTTCTTGTATACTCACTCTTTCCAAAATTTTATTTCTCTCTTCTAAAATAATTTTATTACAGTTCGTAGTCATATTAATCTTTTTAATCGTGGAATCATGAGCCTTTTTAGTTGCCATAATCACATTGTCACATGCACATTTTTTCACAATTTTATTTTCACTCTTTCCAAAAATAGTAGATGTCACAATTCCAATTTCAGCAAAATTCTTAACTTTATCCACTAAATATATTCTATTGATCAATTCACAATTCTTAATATCAAAAACAAACTTAGCTTTATCAATATTATATTTATCACTTTTTAATTTTGATGAATTTAAATCATTATATTTATTAAATATAATCTCATTAATTCCATTATCATCTAATAAACTCAAAGCTTTATTAGGAATATTTCTTAATTCATTATCCACTTTTTCACATAAATCTATAGACTTATTTTTTACATTCTCTCTAATTTTTATTGATTTTTCATCAGAGATTGATTTAATTTCTAATCTAATAGGCTTGATAGCTTCTTCTATAAATCTTTTGTGACCTCCAATTCTATTTAAAATATTTTCTAATATTTTTTTTAACATTGAATTATTTCTTAAATTTTCTAATTCCAAATTTTTAGAATCACTAATTTTTTCAAACGTTAATTCTTTTTCTTTTATTAAATCTTCAATATTATCTTCACAATTAATAATAACTTCCTGGCATAGCTTCTTTTCAAACATTAAATAATTTTCTTTAAGCCTCATTTGATTAAATTTACTATACTTCAAATAATCAAAATATTCACTAATCTTTTCATCCAACAATACCTTATTAGAATCAAAAGAAAAATTACTTAACTCCATCTCTATTTTTCTTATTTCTTGGTTATATTCGTTTTCTATTTCAATATAATTATTTTTATTTTCAACTCTATTCACGTCTATTAAATAAATCTTAGACTGTATATCACTAATTCTTGCCAATTGTTTAGCAATTGCAAAATCATATATATTTCCAATATAATTTAATTGAGTAGCATAGGAATTAATAACAGAATCAATTTCTCGTGATATTTTACTTCCTTCAGAAATATCCCTTTTATATTTTAATGCTTGATTAATTAAGGTGTTCTTTAAGTTGTTTTTAATTTTATTTATTTTATGCAATTGTAATTTAGATAAGTAAGCAACCTTCAATTCCATTAAATTCAATTGTATTGATGACTTTTCTGTTAATGATGTTAACAATCTATCTTTTTTATAACTATCCATACAATCCTCCCAAGCCTAAACCTTGATTAATTCTTCAATCATTACATCAATTTCATTTTCCTGATTTTTTAATTCTTTTTGAATACTAAGTAAATCTTCAATCGATATATCATTACATTTTATAAGCATACCATCTATTATGTCAATTTTTGGATTTTTAAACACTTTTTATCTCCCTTTAATAACGCAAATAATCATATATATTATATATAATATATATGATTATTTAAATACATTTAAATTACAAAATAATGTCTTTTTATATTTTCAAGAGC
>JABCOX020000027.1 GCA_013333395.2 Clostridiales bacterium
AGCAAGGATATTGAGGATGAAATATACAAGCTATACTCTAGGTACTCAAAAGAAAATAGACTTAGTTATGCAGAGGCTAATAAGCTATTAACTGGCCCTAAATACAAAGAGTGGCGAATGGATCTAAAAGACTATGTAGATGAGATAACCAAAACAGACAACAAAGAATTACTACTAGAACTTAATACTTTATCTGCTAAAAGTAGCATTACAGGACTTGAAGAACAGCTATATCAAATACAAAAGATATTAGACAGGGATTATATATTCAAACACAAGGAAGTTAAAAAGCTACTTAAGGCAGGAGTTAAAAATAGCTTTACTCAAACCGCATACACTATCGAAAATCTAAATGGCTTTCATACTAGTTTTTCTATGATACGTCAAAAAGATATTGAAGATATTATTAACCTTCCATGGAGTGGGAAGAACTATAGTAACAGGCTATGGGCTAATAGAACTAAGCTAAAAGACAAAGTACAAGAGCAGATAGTACAAGCGACTATACAAGGTAAAGACTTAAGGCAATGTATAAAAGATGTATCTGAAACCATGGAAGCCACTAGAGAGGTTACAAAAAGGCTTATTAATACAGAGCACGCATACGCTTGTTCGCAGGGCGATTTAAAGATGTATGAGGAATTTGGCATTGATAGGTATGAGTATGTCGCTACATTGGATAGTAAGACCTCAAATATATGTAGAGGTTTAGATGGCAAGGTATACAAGCGAAGTGAAGCTATATCAGGTGTGAATTTTCCGCCTACACATCCACATTGTCGCTCTACTACTGTACCTGCAGATGTAGAAACTTTAGGGGATGAGACAAGGATTGCCAAAGATATCAAGGGCAATTACATATATTTAAAGGCTAATACTAGTTATGAGGATTATCTAAAAGCCCTAGAGACAGGTAATTGGAATAATGTAATGCACTCCACTAAGGTTAATGTAAATGTTAAAAAAGCCTTGGAAAATACTCACAAAAAAATGTATAATATAGTTAACAATAAGAGTTTAAATGATAGTGGGTTGTCGAAGGAAATTGAAGCACAAAATATTAAATATATAAAACCTAAAAGATATATATTTAAACCTACCGAAAGTAAAATTATAAGTAATTTAGGTGGTGGAGATTTAACAGATGGATCTTGTCCATCAGTCGCTTTTGCTTATATTGGAAATAAAGGCGGTTTAAATGTTAGAGATTTTAGAGGTGGAGACAGTCAATGGTATTTTTCTATGAGAAATAATATAAAGAAAATTGCCAATCTAACAGGTGTTAGAAGTCGTATTGTTAAAGAATATAATGACTTCAAAGCAACGTCAAAATTGTTTGATGATATGGTTATAGATAAGGAATACTATTTAGCAACAGGCAAGCATGCTGCGATTATAAGAAAAACAATGGAAGGGCTTCAATATTTAGAGTTGCAGAGTGTAGAAGAAAATGGTTTTAAACCATTGAACAATAATATTCTACGTCGTAGGTTTGGATGTAAAAAAAGCCATAGAATGAAGTATATTGGTAAGTTTGAAGTGGAAAGTATGTTAATTGATGTAGATTCACTAAAAGACAATTCAGAGTTTAGGCATATATTAGGCTACATTAACACAAATAAAAATAAACAATTGAAAGGGGCGGGTGGCAGTGTCAAATAAAAATAATAATGATGATTTTATAGATAAATTAGAAAAATATGCTTCCGAACCCGATGAAACTGTTTTTGCAGATTGCGATATAGAGGGTATGAGTGACTTTTATAAGGATGATAAGGCAAGTAAGGTATGGTGGGTAGAAAGATTAGATTCAGTAGGTGAGTTTTTATTTAGTTTCGACAGAAAAAAAATATACAACTTGTTTTCTGACTATCCTCATAATCTATCGAAAGACGAAGTAGAAATATTTGACAAGGAAAATCCGGAATGGGTGGATTTTTTTAAAGATAGAAAAAAATAAGCACTTTAACAGTAGTTAGGGTGCTTTTTTAGTGCAGTAAATCTATATAACGGATTTTGGCTAAAATTCGACGTATAAATATATATATGACGAAAAAACACTAAAAATCGTTGTATAAAATACGAGAGGAGCAATATATGAAATATAGGAAAAAGCCAGTTATAATAGATGCCTTTCAATTTGATGGCGATTTTATGAATAAAGACAGAATATATTACATACCTGACTGGGCTGTAGATATGGTGCATAAGGGATACATAAAATATAAAAGTTATGCAAAGGGAGAGCTTGAAATAAAAACACTTGAAGGCATTATGATTGCAAATGTAGGCGATTATATAATAAAGGGTGTTGATGGCGAGATATATCCATGTAAGCCTGATATATTTGAAAAAACATATGAAGAAGCCAAACCATGTACAAAAGGCTCATTAGATAAAGTTATTAGAACTGAAGCAGATATTGATATAGTAGCTAAAGAACTCAATCAAGAGTTGGAAAAAGCGTTAGAAGAAGATCCAATCCCTAAATTCCCGATGAGGTTGGATGATGTAAAGCTCGGATTTGATTTTAGCTGTGATACTAAAAGAGAGTTTAAAATGTTATGGAATGGGCATGAGGTTGAAAATGTAAAAAACATAACTTTAAATGCTCTTGCCGGTGAAGTTCCTACTATGACAGTAGAGATATATTTAGACTCTTTAAATAAGGATATGTTTAATAAATAAAAAAGAGAGGAAAAAAAATAATGGATTACATTGAAAGAATGGAACAAGAACTAAAAGAATTAACAGAAAAAGGAACAAAGTTAGACAAGGCAATTAGGACATTAGAGGGGCTAAGTGCTGATGAATTAGGGCTAATGTACGCCCAGTTATATTCAATGAATAGCTATGCTGATATCCTAAGTAGGAGAATTGAACTGGCTAAAGAGTTGAAAAAGAAGAATTAAATAAATATCTATACCCTAGCACCTTAACAGGTAATTGATTGTGTGGAAAGCAATCCTTATGTTAGGGTTTCTTATAGATAATAAATTTAGCATGTAGATAGCTGACTTTTACTTAAAAGAGGCCCTATGTGTGGGTGTATGGTCTTAAAAGGGCTATGCACTATAAATCAATATAATCGACCTAGACAAGTCGTTAAAAGGTCTATTTTTAATGCAATAATTCGACATGTTAAGTCGTTAAAACAAAACCTATCGAGGTCGTTGCCTCGTTAATAAACGAAAAGGAGTAAGAGATGAAGAGAGAATTTTTAAAGGAATTAGGACTTGAGGATGATGTTATCAGTAAAATCATGAAGGAACATGGTAAAACAATCCAAAAAATGGATGACACAATCGAAACATACAGAGGCAAAATATCTGAACTGCAGACGGATATTGCAACTAAGAGCAAGGACTATGAGGAATTAAACAAGGAGCATATGTTATCCAAGGCCAAGATTGAAGAGTTTGAAAAGGTTGATATTGATGGTTTAAAAAACTCTATACAGGAATGGGAAAACAAGTACAACCAAAGAGAGTATGACCTGTCAGTAGACAAGTATATGCAAAATTATAAGTTTACATCAGAGTTGGCAAAAGAGGCAACTATCTCAAAGTTTAAGGAGCAAAAATTCAAACTCAAAGACGGAAAATTAGATGGTGCAGAGGATTATATGAAAAAGTTTATGGAAGAGAATAAGTCAGCGTTTGTTATTGAAGACAACAATACGCAGAATAATAACAACAACTTATTAAACAATAATAGCATGGCTAACACTTCTACATACTCATATAATCCGGCCAGTGGCACTAATACAGACGACCTACAGGCGTTTGAGGGTATGCTAGACAGCTTATCAAAGTAAAAAAAGGGGTTATAATTAGGAGGAAAATTTATTATGCCAAATCAGATTGAAAAAGTAGCAGTAGTACAGAAAAAGTTAGATCAGTTAGTAGTGCAGGAAATGACAACAGCATGGATGGAAGCAAACCACAGCCAGTTACAGTATTTTGGCGGAGATGAGGTTAAAATACCGATACTAACAGTAGACGGAATGGGTAATTATAAGAATGGTTATACATCAGGGTCAGCGTCATTAAGGTTTATAACTAAGAAGATGACACAGGATAGAGGTAGAAGCTTTGACCTAGATGTAAGAGATGTTGATGAAACATCAGGTATAGCCACTATATTCCAGATTATGAACGAGTTCCAGAGGACGCAGGTTATACCGGAGTTAGACGCTTATAGAATATCATACTTGGCGAATAATGCTATTGTAAATGATATGGTTAAGGCTAGCTATGTACCTAACAAGGCAACTGTAATTGACGAAATTAAGGACGGTATCAAGGCCATTAGAAAGATAGGTTATAACGGTGAGTTAATGATACATGCCAACTATGATACTATCACAGAGGTAGAAAAGGCGAGGGCAGTAGTTGCCAATACAATGACTATTATGTTATACGGTATAGAAACGAGAGTACAGCAGATAGATGGTGTGCCTATCATTCCTACATCAGACAATGTAATGGTATCAAAGATTAAGTTAAATGATGGGACTACACCATCACAGGAAAAGGGCGGTTTTGAAAAGGATCCAACTGCTAAGACTGTAAATTTCCTTGTCGTTGGTAAGAATGTACCAATAGCAGTTACAAAGCTTGATACAATAAGAGTATTTGACCCAATGACTAATCAGACTGCTAACGGTTGGAAGGCAGACTATAGAAGGTTCCATGATATATGGGTAACAGACAATAAAAAGAAGTGCATGTTTGTTAACATAAAGGAAGCGAAGTAATAACATTATAAATAATATGAGGTGAGAGTATGATAAAACTAGAGAGATACAATGTTAGTAGGGAAGTCTCAACGCAGGCAGAGGCCGACCAACTAATAGTTGAGGGTTACTCAATTGTAGAAGAGGTTGCAACTGTAGATGAGGTAGAAGAGGTAACAACTGTAGATGAGGTAGAAGTGCCAAAGGGAAAGGGCAAAAAGTCAACAAAAAAGGGTGATGATAATGCCGGAGAAGGAAATTAGTTTTGAAAAAATACTTGCCGGTGTAAAACTAGTAACGGGCTATACAAATGAAGAGATAATACGCTACTATTTTGATAAGTTGGTTACTAGAGTAAAAGATTATTGTAAAAGAGAGGATCTTAATGGTCCTCTTTTTGATTTCATTGAAAAAAAACTAATAGATATATCAACGTTAAAGCTAGCAGAGGAAGAGGCTAAAAAAAATAAAGCATCTAATAATGCGGTTATTAATGGTATAGGGATTAAGAGTATTAAAAGTATCAACAGAGGCGATACGTCAATAACCTTGAGAGATATTGAGAACCAAGAAGCATGTAAAACTACTGCAGAGGAGTTGCTTAATTTTAGCAAGGAAGATTGTTATACCCTAAATAGACATAGAAAGGTATACAGAACATGAGTAACTGGGAAGCTGATTTATTGGCCTTAACATACGAGGATGTAATGACAGTCAAAAGAAACATTGAGGATATAGATGAGGAAACTGGCATAAGTAGTTTTATTGAGAATGTTGTTGTTTTAGAGGATATTCCATGTTCATTATCAAGAAAAGATGAGGCTGTTATAAATGGAGATGTTCCCAATATTACCGCTACCCACAAAATATTTACGAGGCCTGAAAATGAAATAATAGCAGGCGATATAGTTGAGGTGGTGAGGTTTGGAAAGCCATATACATTTATAGCATCTAAGCCATTTTACTATATATCTCATGTAGAAATACCTGTAACAGAGAAAGAAAGGGTTTAGCATGAAACTAAAAGGGATTGACCAATTAATAAATAAACTAGAGGTTGATATAGATAGAAAGTCAGATAATCTTTTAAAAAAGACCGGAGCATATGTATTCAAGGATGTAAAGTTAAATACACCAGTAGATACTGGAAGATTAAAACGTTCATGGAAAATGGATAAGGATTTTAACAAAGTCACTATTAGTAATAACACATCATATGCCCGCCATGTTGAGTTTGGTCATAGGACTAGAAGCTCTGCAGAAGGTGGGGGTGTTATAGTTGTTACAGGCTAGCATATGCTAAGAAATTCGGTAGAGAGAGGCAAGGTATTGCTAGCCAAAGAAATGGCGGATATTAAAATTTTTGGTGGTGATTAATATTATTACAACGCTAGATATTGTAAGGGCAGTGGCGATACAGATTAAGGATAAATTTGACGCTAAAATATGTATCGATAAGAAACAACTACAAAAATACGCTAATACTAACAACTGTATCTATATTGAGGCTACAACATTAACGAGCGAGGTTGCGACCCTATTTGCCAACAAAGACTCAATTATAGTAGATATCTCATATTATCCTCATACAAACGTAAGCAAGGAGTCTTTGTATGAAATCGAGGTAAAAATAAGGAGTTTGTTTGTTAGGAGCATTAAAGTTGCAAATTCATTCCTACATGTCGAAACTGTGGTACCTGAAGTAACAGAAGATGAGGTAGGTTGGCGATTAAATGTATCACTAATCACCAAGCTCTTTAATAATATGTATGTTACTACAATATCAGAGTATGATGGCAAAAAGGTAGCAGGAACAGACAAAATAGAAACATTAGATACAACAGATTTAATGGATAGCATTGATTTAGAGGTAAAGAATAGGAAGGTGATTAAGTAATGGGAATGCCTGAAATTCGCATTAGCTTTAAGGAAATAACTAGGAGAGCCTTAGAAGAGGCAGGAAGATCTATAGTGTTACTTATAGCTAAAGATAAAGAAGGTAAGGGCCTAACAGGCCTAACAGAAATCAATAGTATTGAGGATATACCTAGTAAGGCTACAAAGGATATAAAAGCCCTTGTAGAGGGTGTATTCAAGGGTAATGAACAGGATATTAGAGAGGGTGCAAGTTTAAGGACAGTATCATATAGACCTTCTAAGGTTTATTTGTATTGTCTTGCACAGAATGAAGAGTTAAGAAATGCACTAAAGAAACTTGAGTCGCTTGAGTTTAATTTTGTTGCACATCCAACGGATGCAGAGAACAAGGCAGCAGATGATAACGCAATAATAGAGTTTGTTAAGAGATTGAAGGGGGCGGGATTAGAGGCAACTGCCATTTTATC
>JABCOX020000028.1 GCA_013333395.2 Clostridiales bacterium
GTGATATTAAATTCTTTATGATGTACGCCTTCAACTTCACTGATAAGATCATATTGTGATTTTATACTTTTAGCTAAATTTTTATTAGTTATATAATTCCCATTAATAATATTTTCTAAATTATCTTTATTAATAACAATATTCTCTATTTTCACTTCCAATTTATCTTTATATATTGCAACCAAGAAACTATCTAATATCATAGATAATATTTGATTTTCCCAAGCTTCTTCTTTTTTAAAGCCTAAAATGTAGACATCTGTTCCAGGAACACTTCTATTAAAGTTACCATCTATATTAAATTGACTGGCTACGGGTTCATTTTTATTATTAATTCCAAAATATCCTGTTCCAATAGTTTTTTCATCTGTATCATCCATTGGAGCAGAACATAATTTAGAAATACCCAAATATTTTGTTTCATTGTTTTTGGTTAAAGTTGAATAAAATACTGTATTAAATGAACTGGCCACGAAAGAAGCAAATTTTCCAATACCTTTTGAGCCCCCAGTAGTTCCAACTTTGTCTGTTATTGCACTTCCTTTTGTTAACAAATAAAACTTTTCTCCAAATAATCCTGTTGTATTAAAATCACTGATTCTTAAACAATCTATTGTATCTTTATCAATGCACTCTATCATTTTATTTAATTTTTCAGCATCCTTCATTTTATTTTGTTCGACTTTATATTCATAACAGTTTTCAATTTCTCCTCTAAGTCTCTCATATCCTGGTATTCTATCTTTTTCCAATTCAATCAATTGAAATTCAAGCCTAACTTTAGTGTTTTCTTCCATTTTTGCATCTATTGAGTTTTGACAAGTCTCTCTAGCTAGTGAAGCAATTGGATCTTTTTTGAAAGTTTCCATATCTGCTGTATCTAATCCATTCTCTGCCGTATATCCATTTCCTGCAAAACGCCAATCATTCTTTTCTTCCATCTTCTATCCTCCTAATTATAAAACTTGTAGTATCATAAAAGTTAGTTGTATTTTCAACTACATATTTGTCTTTAAAATATGTTCTTATAATTCCTACTAATAAATATTGATTCCAGTTTCTATTTAACTTAGGTAACATGGAATATCCATCAAAATTATCTGTATATATACTCTCTCTTTGTAATACTTGTTCAAGAAAAAAATCTATTCTTTCTAATTTTTCTTCTGAAATAAACAATTTTTCTTTTTTAATAATCTCATCTACCGAAACTTGAACATATTTATCACTAAGTTCTTCTATAAAGTTTAGATAACTATATAATCCACCCATGTTCATTTTTTGAATATAATCTCTTATTTTATTATTATTAACTATATCTAAACTTAAAGCATAATCTTTAATTAACGTATATGTTGTGATCTCCATTTTTTCTTTAGCTATAAATGGTCTACTATAATAATACTCTTCAAACAAATATTGAATTATTGAAAATAATGCAAACTCACCATATTGTGGTTTTATATTTAATTTAGATAACAATTCTTTATTTAATATTTTCATACTTGCATAAATTTTCATTGATGTAATTACTTTAGAATCTAATTGTTCAAATATTTTTTCAATATATTCTTTTAATTGTTTTATTGTATCTTCATATATATTTAGTTTTTCTATATATATATAATTTTTCAAACCTAATTTAATCAGACCATTCTTTTCTTCAATGCGTATATAAGCCAAATAACTATATTCTTCTAATCCAGGCATCTTCTTTTGAAGATCTTCTAAAGAAAACTCTCCCGGAAATGATTTAAATATCTCTCTTCTAATATCAAGAGCAGTAATATTTGATTCAGAATTAGTGTTAATATAATCCCTATTAGTATTAAACTCTTTAGGCAATACCTCATCTAATAAACCTTTTAAATAATACTTGTTATTAATATTTAATTCATTTAATTCATTTTTAAATTTTGCATATATAGTACTATATAAAACTATTGGTCCATTTTGAATTACATAGTCTACTAATTCTTCAGCAGCAGTATCACTTAGTTTTGCGGCATATTCTTTTGCTAAATAGGTCCCTTTATCTATTTGAATAAAATCACCTCTGTCAATCATTCCTACAATAGAACGTTGTGAAGAAATATCTATATCTCCATATTTGTTTTTTATTTCTTCTATTAACCTATTATAGTCTTCCTCATCTCCAATATTATACCCATTAATAAAATTATTTTTTAATTCATTTAAATAAATATCACTAATTCTTATGGTTTTATTTACCCATATTCTATTTTGATATAATCTATACTCTTTTTCTAGTATTCTAGTTTGTATCTTGTTAAGTAATTTAACATCATCAACAGAAAGAATCTTTTCCATTTCATCTCTCTGTTTTTGTATTAAGTTTTCTAATGTATTTTGTTCTTCATCAAATATTATTTTATAATCATTGTTATATCTAATACCAATATTCCCATATTCCATCAATAATACTAAAAACATCACAACTTTCTCATTTTCTATGTATTTTTCTAATTCATCAATTATAATAAATTCATTATTATAATTACATAATGTTTTATATAGGTAATAAATAGTTTTTTTATAATGTTCCTGCATATCACATATTTTTCTAATACTCTTTGCTTCGATTTGCCTTACTCTTTCCCTTGATAATTCTAATTCTTCTCCAATCTCTGCCAAAGTCTTTCTTTTGCTTTTTATAGAGTATCTTTCCGTTAATATTATTTGTTTTTCAGGTT
Source organism: Clostridiales bacterium (assembly GCA_013333395.2). Taxonomy (GTDB): domain Bacteria; phylum Bacillota; class Clostridia; order TANB77; family CAG-508; genus CAG-793. The sequence goes on from JABCOX020000028.1 coordinate 2,715, forward strand.
TTACTATTTCATCATATTCTTCTTCAATTTTTAATACGATATCCTTTATGGCATATGTATATTGTGTTAATTCTTTTAAAAATTTTTCTATGCTTTTGCAAAATATACATATCAATGATCTTATTGACATTCTTTTTAGAGATTTTAAAGTATAAATATTTTTATCTAATAGTAGCTTTCTTTGATATTCATCAATATCTAAATCTAAAATTTCAACTTGATCATAAATATTTGATATTTTTGATACTTTATTATCAATTAATCTATAAATCTTAAAGAAATTTTTATTAATAATATAGTAATGATAAGCTATAATGGTTTTTGTCTTTTTATCCATATCAGGTTGCCAATAATATAAATAAAAAAGCTTTTTAAACTTTTCTATATATGGCATTTCTTCTTTATTAATATACTCTTCTATTTCAGAATAAATATTTTCCTTGTCGATAAAATCTGTATTTTCTATATCTCTCAAAAAATCTAAAGTCTCACTAAGTAATTTAATATCACTTTCATTATCTTCTAATTCAAACCAATCTTCTCTACTATTATATTTGAATTGTTTTGTGCAAAATTTCAAAATCCCATTTTCTTTTATTGCTTTTCTAGAATAAAAGTCTAGTAATATTTTTTTCATTTCATAAAAATTAAGATGTCCGTTTTTTAACAGATTTATTTTCAAATAAAAAATTACAAAATCTTCATCATATATTAAAGTATCGTTTAACTTACTTACTTTTCCTATAAAAAATAATTGACTAATCATAGTTCAAATCTCTTCTTCTTATTTCTCTTATTTTCCTCGAATATTTTCTTTTGCTTATTCAGTTCTTCCTGAATTGCATTTATAATACTATCTATTTGTTCATCCGAGTATTGATAAAAAGATGTATTGGTGAGATTTTGTAATTTTGATATAGAATCAATTATTTTATTGACTCTTTTCTCTGCAACTCTTTTAAAGTTATCTTTTTTATTATCCATACTTATCATTCCGTTCCATTTCATTCGATTTAATTCAATAATATTTTATAGTATTTCATAATGTTTGTCAAATATTTTGAAAATATTTTTATTATATTTCTATTTTTGTTACATTCTCTACAAGTTTATCCATATTATTATCCTCTGTTTTTCCAAAAAATTCAGAAGAAAATATAAATTTGTGTAAATGAAAGTTGGCTGTCGTTTTTTTTGTTTTTTCACTCCCATCTTTGATAGGCGTGGGAGGTGTCCTTATAAAATTTGTCCAAAAAAGTCTTGATAATCCAATGATTATAAAGAAAGAATAAAATATATGCCTACTTGGTTAATAGAAATTAAATTTTCACATTTATATGAAGAGTGGCTTACAGATGAGGTTTTATTACTGTCTAAAGTAACATACCGAGTTAAAATAAGGTTTAACCTTAAATACTGGCTATGCCAGTAGCACCTCTTTAGAGGTGCTTTTGTTTTGCATTAGAAAAAGCTACTAAATCGTATTGATTTAATAGCTTTTATTTTTATCCCATTATGCTGTAACCACAGTCTGAGTATATTACTTGTCCTGTTACTGCGCTTGTCATTTCGCTTAGGAATGTTGTTGTTAATTGGCCTATTTCGTATGGTGTTACATTACGTTTTAGTGGGGCTTTTTCTTCTACGATATCTAAGATTGATGAGAAGTTTTTGATTCCACGTGCTGATAATGTTTTGATTGGGCCTGCTGAAATTGCATTAACTCTTATTCCGTCTTTTCCTAAGTCATTTGCTAGGTAACGTACGTTGGCTTCTAGAGCTGCTTTGGCTGCTCCCATTACATTGTATCCTTGCATTACTTTTTCTGATCCTAGGTATGTTAATGTTACGATGCTTGCGTTTGGTGCTAGCATGTCTAATTCTTTTGCTACACGACTTACTAAGATTAGTGAGTATGCACTTACACCCATTGCGTGGGCATAGCCATCTTTTGATGTGTAGATGAAATCGTTGGCTAAGTCTTCTGTTTTAGCATGTGCTATCGCATGTACCATTCCGTCGATTTGTCCTTCATTTTCTTTGATTACTTTGAATGATTCTTCTACTTTTTCATCTTCTGATGCGTCTTCTAATTTATAAAATTTGCTTCCTTCGAATTCTTCTACTAGAGCTTCTAATTTTGGTCTTGATTCTTCGTCTAAATATGTGAATATTAATTTTGCTCCATTTTCATATGCTGATTTTGCTATTCCATAAGCAATGCTCCATTTGTTTCTGATTCCCATTATTAAGATTTTTTTGTTTTCTAATAACATTTTGTTTCTCCTTTTTTGCTTTATTGTTTTGGATTTTATAGTGTTATAAATTCTCCTAAATTACGGAATTTTTGATAACGCTCCTCCACTATTTCTTCTTTTGTTTTTTCTTGCATTTTTGCTATATCTGTTTCGATTTCTTGTTTGATAATTTTTATTACTTGCTTAAAGTCGCTTTCTTTCATTTCTACTGGTTCTGGAATGATTGTGTCTATTACTTTCATTTCATATAGATCTTTTGCTGTTAATTTCATCTTTTCTGCGGCTTCTTCGTACCTGCTTGAATCCTTCCATAGTATTAATGAATATCCTTCTGGTGATAGAATTGAATAGATTGCGTTTTCTAACATATAGATTTTGTTTGATACGCCTATTGCTAATGCTCCACCACTTGAGCCTTCTCCAATTACTATTGAGATTACAGGTACTTTTAATTTTGCCATTTCAAACATTGATTTTGCAATTGCTTCACCTTGGCCTCTTTCTTCGGCTCCAACTCCTGGGTAGGCTCCTTTTGTGTCTATGAATGTTATTACTGGGCGATTAAATTTTTCTGCTTGTTTCATAAATCTAATTGCTTTTCTGTAACTTTCAGGGTTGGGCATTCCAAAGTTTCTTAGTACATTTTCTTTTGTTGTTCTTCCTTTTTGCTCTGCTATGATTGTATAGCTTTGATTTCCTATTCGGCCTAAGCCACATATTATTGCTTGGTCATCTTTGAAGTTTCTGTCTCCGTGCAATTCTATGAATTCATCAAAGATTTGTTCAATGTATTCGATTGATGTTTTTCTTTTGGGATTTCTGGCTATTTCTACTTTTTGCCATGGTGTTAATTGGTTTGTTTCTTGCTTAGTTTTTGCCATCTTGGATTCCTCCTTTATGGAATTTTATTAATGTGCTTAGAGTGTCTTTTAGTTCTTCTCTTTTGACAATTTTATCAATAAATCCATGTTCTAATAAAAATTCTGCTGTTTGGAATCCTTCTGGTAATTTTTCACCAATTGTTTGAGCTATTACTCTTTGTCCTGCAAATCCAATCATTGCTCCTGGTTCTGCTAATATGATATCTCCTAAACTTGCGAATGAAGCTGTTACTCCTCCATATGTTGGGTCTGTTAATACTGATATGTATAGTAATCCTGCTTCATCTAGTTTAGTTAATGCCGCTGTGGTTTTTGCCATTTGCATTAATGACATTATTCCTTCTTGCATTCTGGCTCCACCTGATACACAGAATATAATTATTGGTAGCTTTTGTTTTATGGCTTGTTCTATTGCATAAGTAATTTTTTCACCTACTACAACACCCATGCTTCCCATTAGAAACCCACTATCCATTATGCATAAAACAGTTTCTTCACCATTTATCTTACATTTTCCGCTTGATACTGCTTCTTCTAAATGGGTTATTTCTCTTAATCTTTTCAATTTTTTTGGATAGTCTTCTAGTCCTAATGGGTTTGTTGTATCTATGTTTAAGTCAAATCTTTGATATGTTCCTTCGTCTGCTATCATTTCAATTCTTTTCCCGATGTGGACTCTAAAATAATGACCACAGTTTGGGCAAATACTTAAATTTTTTCTTAAATCTTCTTTATATATTATTTCTTTACATTTTTCGCATTTTACCCATTTGTCTATTGGAATATCTACTTGATTTTTATTTATGATATTTACTTTTGATGGCTCACGTTTCTTGATCTTATCAACAATCATTATTAATCCTCTTTCTTAAGCATTTCCTTTTCAATAAATGATGTGTCGAAGTTTCCTCTAATGAAATTGATATTTTTAATTATTTCATATAGGAAATCTCGGTTTGTTTCTATTCCGTCTATTACTAATTCTTCCAATGATCTTTTCATTTTGCTTATTGCTTCATTTCTATTGTTTCCGTGAACTATTAGTTTAGCTATCATTGAATCATAGTATGGTGGAATTTTATATCCGTTGTATATTGATGTATCTATTCTTACGCCATTTCCTCCTGGTAGATTTATTCCTGTTATTGTTCCTGGTGATGGCATGAAGTTTTTCATTGGATTTTCTGCATTGATACGACATTCAATGCTATGTCCTTCAAACTTTACATCTTTTTGCTTAATTTTTAGTTCTTCTCCTGCTGCTATTCTAATTTGTGATTTTACAATATCTATTCCTGTGCGCATTTCTGTGATTGGGTGTTCTACTTGTATTCTTGTATTCATTTCCATGAAATAAAAATTCTTGTCTTTGTCTACTAAAAATTCTACTGTTCCACAGCTTGTATATCCTGCTGCTTTTGCTGCTTTTATTGCGGCTAATCCCATTTTGTTTCTTAATTTATCATCCACTGCTGTTGATGGTGTTTCTTCTATCATTTTTTGATGATTTCTTTGGATTGAACAGTCTCTTTCCCCTAAATGAATTACATTTCCATGTTCGTCTGCTAATATTTGTATTTCTACATGGCGTGGATTTTGTACGAATTTTTCGATACATATTTCGTCATCATTGAATGCATTTTTTGCTTCTTGTTTTACAATTTCATATTCTGTTCTTAATTCGTCTTTATTGTTTACTAAACGAATTCCTTTTCCTCCACCACCGGCTGCTGCTTTTAATAGTACTGGGTATCCTATTTTCTTACAGATTTTTTCTGCATCTGTATATCCTGAGATACTTCCGTCCGATCCTGGGATTACTGGCACACCTACTGATTTCATCATTGTTTTACTGTTTGATTTGTTTCCTAACATATCAATTACTGATGATTTTGGTCCGATAAATTTGATGTTTGATTCTTCGCAAATCTTTGCAAATTGCGCGTTTTCTGACAAAAATCCGAATCCTGGGTGTATACTGTCGGCATTTGTAATTCTTGCTGCTTCTATTATATTTTTTATATTTAAATAGCTTTGTTTTGAATTTGCTGGTCCTATACATACTGATTCATCTGCTAATTTTGTATGTAATGCTTCTTTGTCCGCTTCTGAATATACTGCTACTGTCTTGATATTCATTTCTTTGCATGCTCTGATAATACGAACTGCAATTTCTCCACGATTTGCAATTAATATTTTTTTCATCCTTCTCCCTTTCTTTATGCGCTTTGATTGATTTCTATACTAGTGCAAATGTTAATTCACCTTTTGCTGCAATTTTGCCATCAACTGTTGCAATTGCTTCTCCTATACCAATTGGTCCTTTTCTTTTTATTATTCTTACTTCTAGTTTTAATTTATCTCCTGGTACTACCATTTTCTTAAATTTCATCTTATCTATTCCTGCGAATAGTGCATTTTTTCCTTTATTTTCTTCCAATGATAGTATTGCTACTGCTCCTGCTTGTGCTAAGCTTTCTGTTATTAGCACTCCTGGCATGATTGGATTTCCTGGAAAATGTCCTTTGAAAAAGTATTCATCACCTGTTACATTTTTGTAACCTATGCAATATTCTCCTGGTTGATATTCTTCTACTTCATCTATCATCAAAAATGGATCTCTTTGTGGAATTATTGATTCAATTTGTTCTTTATTTAACATATCTTTCTCCTAATTTTATTATTCAATTACGAATAGAGGTGTTCCATACTCTACTGTTTCTCCATCTTTTACTAAGATTTCTGTTATTTTTCCTGAGTAGTCTGATTCGATTTCATTCATTAGTTTCATTGCTTCTATTATACATAGTGTGTCACCTTTTGATACAGTTGATCCAATATCTACATATTGGTTTGATGTTGGTGATGGTTTTGCATAAAATGTTCCTACCATTGGAGATTTTACTATATTTCCTCTTTTTTCTTCTGTTTTTGGTTCTTCTTTTGGTGTTTCTTTAGCTACTACTTGTGCTACTGGTTTTACTATAACATTTTCAGAAATTGCTTCTGCTTTTTTCATGGCAATTTTGAATCCATCCGGTGTTTCTAAACTTATTTCTGATAAGTTATTGTTTTCCATTATTTCTAATAAATCTTTTACTTTATCATTTTCCATTTTATACTCCTATTATTCCTCGTATTTTCTTACTATTATAGTTGCATTGTGTCCGCCAAATCCTAATGAGTTTGACATTGCTACTTTAATATCTGCTTTTCTTGGTTCGTTTGGTACTATATCCAAGTCACATTCTTCATCTTTTACTTTATAGTTAATTGTTGGTGGTACTAGTGAGTCGTTTATTGCTTTTACACTTATAATTGCTTCTAGTACTCCTGCTCCACCTAATAGATGTCCTGTGTTTCCTTTTGTTGAACTTACCATTAATTTTTTTGCATGTTCTCCAAATGTTGCTTTTATTGCTTTTGTTTCTATTGCATCATTTAAATGTGTTGATGTTCCGTGTGCATTAATATAATCTACTTCTTCTGGCTTAATGTTGGCATTTCTTAATGCTCTTTTCATTGCATTTGCTCCACCTTCTCCGTCCGGTGATGGTGATGTTATATGATATGCGTCAGTTGTTGATCCATATCCTATTAATTCAGCATATATTTTAGCGCCTCTTGCTTTTGCATGTTCTAATTCTTCTAGAATTATTGCTCCTGCGCCTTCTCCCATTACAAATCCGCTTCTTTCTGCATCAAATGGTATACTTGCTCTATCAACTTCTGTTGCATGTGTTAAGGCTTTCATATTTTCAAATCCGGCTAATGCTACTTCATTAATTGATGCTTCAGATCCTCCTGCTAGTATAATGTCTTCTTCACCTAATTGAATTGCTCTGTATGCTTCTCCAATTGCGTGTGCACTTGATGCACATGCTGTTACTATTGACATTGATTCTCCTTTGAATCCATGTTCTATTGCAATCGTTCCTGCAGCCATGTTTGAGATTCCCATCGGTATAAATAGTGGCGATATTCTTGAATTTCCTTTTTCAAAATAGATTTGGCATTGTTCTTGGATTGTTGTTAATCCTCCAATTCCTGAACTGAAATATGTTCCTATTCTTGAATGGTCTGAATTTTCTTTTGTTATTCCTGAATCTTTTACTGCTTCTCTTGCTGCTATTATTCCAAATTGTGTGTATCTATCATTTCTCTTTGCTGTTTTTGGATCAAAAAATTCATTTGGGTCATAATTTTTAATTTCTGCATCAAATTTTGTCTTATATGTACTTGAATCTATTAACGATATTTCTTGTATTCCACATTCTTTATTTTTAATTGATTCCCATGTTTCATTTACATTATGTCCTATTGGGTTTATTGTTCCCATTCCTGTAATAACTACTCTTTTCACTATTTTCTCCTTTTTCTATTTATACATATTGTATTAATTACATCAACATTCCACCGTCTACATTTATTACTTGTCCTGTTATGTAATTACTATCGTCTGATGCTAAAAATTTTACTACTTTTGCTACATCTTCTGCTGTTCCTAATCTTTTTAATGGAATTGTTCCTTCTATGGCTTCTTTTATCTCATCTTTTAATACATTTGTCATATCTGTTTGAATGAATCCTGGTGCAACTGCGTTTGCTGTGATATTTCTTGATGCTAATTCTTTTGCTATACTTTTTGTGAATCCAATGATTCCTGCTTTTGATGCTGCATAGTTTGATTGTCCAGCATTTCCTGAAATTCCTACTACTGAAGATAGATTGATGATTTTTCCATATCTCTTTTTAGTCATATATTTAATAACATTTTTTGTGATATTGAATGTTCCTACTAAGTTAACATTTATTACGTCTGTGAATTCTTCTTCTTTCATTCTTTGTATTAACTTATCTTTTGTTATTCCTGCATTATTTACTAATACATCTATTTGTTCAAAATGTTCAATTATTTCTTTTGTCATTCTTTCTGAATCTTCTGCTTTTGATACATCTCCTTGTACTGGATAACATTCTACACCTAATTCACTAATTTCCTTTTTTAATGTTTCTAATGCTTCATTTTCTGTTCTATAATTTAATGCTATGTTGTATCCTTCTTTTGCTAATTCTAGAGCAATGGCTCTTCCGATTCCTCTTGTTGCTCCTGTGATAAATGCTACTTTTGACATCACTATTCTCCTTTTAATATTGATAATGTATTTTTATATGTTTCTACATTTGATATGTTTAAGATTTTTATTTCTTTGTTAGTTTCTATTCTTTTTAGGAATCCTGATAATGTTTTTCCGGGTCCTATTTCAATGAATGTATCAATTCCTTCTTCTAACATTTTTTCTAATGTTTTTTTGAATTGTACTGGATTTATTATATGATTTGCTAAAATCTCTTTAATATTGTCTTCATTGCTATAATATGTATCTCCAGTTAGATTCTTTATTACTTTGCTTTCAAATTTATTGAAAGTATAGTTTTCTAATTCTGCTCTTAATGCTTTTGAACTTTCAATTAATTTTTCCGTATGGAATGGACCTGCTGTATTTAATGGCATTGCTCTTTTAGCTCCCATTTCTTTTAAATATGTGCAAGCTTCTTCGATTGCTGGATTTTCTCCTGACAATACTATTTGTCCTTCTGTGTTAAAGTTTACTGCTTTTACAAATCCACTTTTAACTTTTGAAATACCTTCATTTACTTGGTCTTCTGTTAACCCCATGATTGCTGCCATTTTCCAATCACCTTTGGGGCATAGCTCTTGCATGTACTTGCCCCTTGCTTTGACAATATTTAATCCATCTTCTATTGTTATCGCTTTTGAATTTATTAATGCACTGTATTCTCCCAAGCTTAATCCTGCTGAAATATCTGCTTTAATTCCTTCTGTTTCTAGCAATTTTGTTATCGCTAATGACATTGTCAATATTGCTAATTGTGTGTTTTGAGTTTTATTTAATTCTTCTTCAGGTCCTTCAAAACTTAATTTTTTAATTGGGATTTTTGTTATTTCTTCTGCTTTATCATATATTTCTTTTACTGTTTCATAGTTTTCATATAAGTCTTTTCCCATTCCTATTGACTGTGAACCTTGTCCTGGAAATAAAAATCCTATCTTCATTTTTGTCTCCTTATTTGATTTTCAATATTTCTGCCTCAAATCTATTGCAAAACTCTGTTATTATAAATGCTCTATCTATTTGTATATTGAATGCTTCTTCTATTGACGTTGCAATTTCTTTGATTTCTTTGTTGAATTCTTGTTTTGCTATGTTTATTCCAATTCCAATTACTATATATCTTACTTCTTCATTATGCAGTTTTGTTTCTGTTAGTATTCCACCTACTTTTTTTCCATTATACATTAGGTCATTTGGTTTTTTGATATATAATTGTATGTTATATTTTTCTTGAAATATTGCTACTAAAAGTTCGGCTATTTTATATGTTAGCCCTTCTAGTTTGCTTATATTTTGGTTTACTTCCATGTATAGCGAAAATGCTATATTGTTTGTACTTGTATACCATTTTCGCCCATGTGTTCCTATTGCATCTGTTTGTACATCTGCTATTACAACTGTTCCGTTTTGTATTTTATTTTCTTTTATTTGGTTATGTATGTATTTCTGTGTTGAGTTTATCTCACTAAATTCAATACATGTTCTGCCCAATATTTTAGTTTTTATTTCCTTCGATAACATCTAAATTTGCCTGTCTTTTTATTTTATTTGTTGTTGTTTTTAATAATGGTTCTTCTGTTATAATCATTCCTCTTATTGCTTTATATCCTGGCATTTTTGCATTTACTTCTTTGATTTTTTCTGATATTGCCGCTTTAATTTCTTTGTCAGTACTTACTTTATATGAATCTTCTACAATTGCTCTATCAATTACTATTTTTACATTGATTTTTATATCATTTTCATCATCTGACATTTTCTTACCATATATAAATGATTCTTTTACACCTTCTATTTTGTTTACTAGTGCTTCCATTTCTTCTGGGAATATATTTTTTCCATTTTTTAATACTATTACGCTTTTCTTTCTTCCACAAATGAATATATATCCATCTTCATCAATTTTTGCTAAGTCACCTGTGTAGAACCATCCATCTTTTAACACTTCTGCTGTTGCTTCTTCATTTTGATAGTATCCCATCATAATGCTTGGACCTTTTACTACTAATTCTCCCATTCCTTCTGAGTTTACATCTACTAATTTTGCTTCTACTGATGGTACTGTAATTCCTATTGATCCTAATCTATAATTCTTTGTTGTTCCTACTCCTACTACTGGTGATGTTTCTGTTAATCCATATCCTTGTACTAGGTTTAATCCCATTTCTCTATATTTTGCTTCAATGTTTGGATCTAGTGCAGCTGCTCCACTTACTAATAATCTAATATGTCCACCTAATACATCTCTTACTTCTTGGAAATATTGTGTTTTTTCAGATACTGGTAAGTCTTTATATTTTTCTGCTTTTTCCTTAACCGCTTCTAGTTTGCCTTCTTTTTCTAATTGCTTAATTATCGCTGCATACATCATTTCATATATTCCTGGTACACATGCCATGAATGTTATTTGATGTTTATTCAAATCTTCTGCAATATGTCTGATTCCTCTACAGAAAACTGTTTTTGAACCTTTATATAATGAGAATAAAAATCCTACTGTACATTCAAATACGTGGTGTACTGGTAAGAATGATAGGAATGTATCTGTTTCATTAATATCTAATATACTTGCAATATCCATTAGGTTTGATGCTAAATTTCTATGGCATAATGCTACTACTTTTGATTGTGATGTTGTTCCTGAAGTGAATAACATTATTTGCATTTCTTCTGGATCTATTGTTGCATCTAAGAATGATCTGTCACCATTTGCTATTAATTCTTTTCCCATTTCGATTAATTCTGCTTCTGAATATATTCCTTCTTTATGTGAAGAATTATCCATTGAAATTAGGTGTTTTAATTTATTCTTTTCATTATATTTAATTCTTGTTACTGTTTCTTGATATTTTTCTGAATAGAATATTGCTTCAATTTCTGATCTTTCTACTAATGATTCTAATTCGCTCTCTGGTAAAGCTTTGTCAAGTGGTACAACTGTTCCTACACCACATACTGTTGCTAAATATGCTACTTCCCATTCATATCTATTTTCGCCAATTACACCAATTCTTTTACCTTTTAATCCCATATTGATTAATTTTGTTCCTAATGCATCTACCATGTCTCTTACTTCTGCATGTGTTATTTCTTTATATTCATCTTCGCCTACTGCTACTTTAAATGCTACTCTATTTCCATATAATGATTTTGTTTTATTTAACATATCTTTTAAGTCTTTAATTTCTACAACTTCATATAATCTTTTGCTCATAAATTACCTCTTTAAATGTATTTTTTTATCTGTTTATTTATATCATATTTTCAACTTTTTTTGAGTAGACTGATAGGTCAGTATAATAAATTTTGACACAAAAAATCCCTTACTTGTGAAGCTTATTTTTAACTAACAAGTGAGGGTGATTTATTTATTAAATTTTTTTGATTATA
>JABCOX020000029.1 GCA_013333395.2 Clostridiales bacterium
GCTGATAATTCATCTTCTAAATACCTTTGAACAGCTCTTCTCAATGGTCTTGCTCCATATTTTATATCTGTTCCTTTTTCGATAAGATATTTTTTGCCTGATTCTGAAATAGTTATTTTTATATTTCTATCATTTAATATTTTTTGTGTATCATTTATCATTAATGTAATGATTTGATTTAATTCATTTTCGGTTAATGCATTGAAGCAAATTATTTCATCAATTCTATTTAAGAATTCTGGTCTAAATACTTCTTTCATACTTTCAAGAATTTTATTTTTCTTTAATTCTGTTGATGAGCCAAATCCAATTGAATTTACATTTGAAGTTGAACCAACATTTGATGTCATAATGATAATTGTGTTTTCAAAGCTTATTGTATTTCCTTTTGAATCAGTAAGTCTTCCGTCATCTAGTACTTGTAATAATAAGTTAAATACATCATGATGTGCTTTTTCAATTTCATCGAATAAAATAATTGAATATGGGTGACGTTTTACTTTTTCAGTTAATTGCCCAGCATCATCGTATCCTACATATCCTGGAGGTGATCCGATTAATTTTGTTGTTGAATTACTTTCCATGTATTCTGACATATCAATTCTGATTATTGCATCACTTTTTCCGAATATTTCTAATGCTAGAGATTTTGCTAATTCTGTTTTACCAACACCTGTGGGACCTACGAATATAAATGAAGGTGGTCTTTTTACAGATTTTAAACCTGCACGATTTCTTCTGATTGCTCTTGAAACAGCTTCAACTGCTTCATCTTGTCCTATTACATGTTTATGAAGATTTGATTCTAGAGTTAATAATTTTTCAGTTTCTTCTTCAGTTATTTTTTGTACTGGAATTTTGGTCCAGCTTTCAATAACTTTTGCAATGTCTTCATCTGTTAATATTTGTGGCTTTAATTTTGCTTCTAGTTTTGTTATTTCATCTTTTAATTGACATTCTTTCATTTTAAGTTCAGCTGCTTTTTTATAATCTTCAGTTGAGTCTGCTTCTGCAGCTTCTTCTTTTTCTGCAAGAACTTCATTGAATTTATTTTTTAATAATTCTAAATTATATAAATCTTTATTGTTTAAATTTATTTTTGAACAAGCTTCATCTAAAATATCTATTGCTTTATCTGGGAAGAATCTGTCATGAATGTAACGTTCTGCCATTTTTACTAAATTAGTAATTACATGATCTGGAATTGTTACTTTATGATAAGTTTCATAATATGATTTTATTCCTTTTAAAATATCTATTGTATCACTTGCAGTTGGTTCTTCAACAATTATTGGTTGGAATCTTCTTTCTAAAGCAGAATCTTTTTCTATATATTTTCTGTATTCGTTTAAAGTTGTTGTTCCAATTAATTGAATTGTTCCATCTGCTAATGATGGTTTTAAGATATTTGCGGCATTCATTGAATGTTCTGCATCACCAGCTCCAACTATATTGTGAATTTCGTCAATAACTAGAATTATATTTTTTTCTGATTTACATTCATCAATTATTTGTTTCATTCTAGCTTCAAATTGTCCTCTGAATTGAGTTCCAGCAATTGTTGCTGTCATATCAAGCAAGTATACTTCTTTGTTCATTAATTTTGCTGGGATATCTCCATTGGCAATTCTTAATGCTAGACCTTGTGCAAGAGCTGTTTTACCTACACCTGGTTCACCTATTAAACATGGGTTATTTTTAGTTCTTCTGTTTAATATTTGAATCATTCTTTCAATTTCTTTTTCACGGCCAATTACTTTATCTATCTGATGATTTCTAGCTTTTTCTGTAAGATTTGTGCCATAAGTGTTTAAGGCTTTTCGCTTTTTATTTTGTTTATTATTTATTTTTGTTTTTTGTGTTTTGTCACTTGATGATGATTCTTCTTCTGATTCGTTTGAATTATTATTTTGGAAGAATGATTCCAGTGAATTGAAAGGTAGGGCAAATCCCATACAAAATGATTTATTAGATGTTTCGTCAGAATTGTCATCATCAGAATTGTTTAATTGTTCTTGCATTTCTTCAAGAACTTCTGGTGTGATTTCTTGATTTGACATTTTTTCAATAACATCTTTAAATGCTTTATTTAATTGATTTGATAAATTTTTAATTTCTTCATCTGAAAGTTTAGAACTGTCCATTGATTGTAATGGATTTAATCCTAATTCTTTCGCACAATTGTAGCAGTAACCTGTTTGAGACTGATTACCTTGGGCATCAGTTGTATTTATAAAAATTACTGCTGTATTTTTTTTACATCTTGAGCATAGCATATTTTGTTCTCCAATCTTTGATTATTGTATTATATTATTATCTTTTAGTCAATGAACATGGGGTGAATTTTGTATGGAAGTTGCTTGATTTTTATGGAAACATAATGATATAATTTTATAAATTTAATGAAGGGAACTGTGGAAATATTAATGAGTAAAACGGCCAGATATTGTATTTACGCTTTAATTGTTGCTTTTTGTATTATTGCAATAATTGTTGGAGTAAATGCGCAATTTTTTAGTACTAAGGAATCTGATGAAGTTCCTGATATAAATGTTTCAAATGTTGTTAGTGTAAATGAAGAGATTGACGTTAGTAATAAGTTCATGCAATTATTTGACAACAAGCTGCCTCAATTTAAGGATTATCCTAATATTGAAAAAGGTGATTTGAGTAAAAATTATTTATATATTTATAGTGAAAATCCACAATTACCTAATGGGCCATATACAAAAAAGTTGGATGGAAAGTATGATATTGTTGCATATTTACCTGTTTTTAATATAAATAGTGATGTGACAAATAGTTTTAATAATATTACAATAAATTATTTTGTAAAAATGATGAATGATATTGTTCTTAATGGAACGACAAATACAAATTTAACAATTTCGTTTGCAGCAAATGTTAATGATAATATTTTATCTGTTGCAATTATTGCTAAATTAAAGGAGGGGGATAAGCCTCAAAGAATTATGATACAAGGTTATAATTATGATTTAGCAAATAATAAGGAAGTTAAAGTGGTGGATGTATTGGCTAAAAAGAATGTAGATATGGCTACAGCTAATTCAAAAATTGAAAAAGTTGTAAAAAGTGCTGATAATACATTATATAAAAGAGAATTAACTAATCCGATTTATTCAATTGATAAAGTTACTAATTTCATTTTGGGAAGAAATGGTGAATTATATATTATATATGCTTATGGAAATCAAGCAAATGTTTATTCATCTGAAATGGATATTGTTCAAATTTAATATTTAAGAGCTTACGTTTTGTAGGCTCTTATTTTTTATATAAAAAAATATAGACCTGCACATTGCAGGTCTATGAAAATAAAAGGGGATGTTTTTAATTATGTAATCAGTAATAGGAGTAACTTAATTACTGATTATGATTTTATTATAAAGGTGATTTATGTCTTTTTTGTGAACTTAATGTGGTATTTGTGAAAAGTGATTAATTATTTGCTTCGATTAATTCTATTGTTGTATTAAACTTTTCACCTGAGCGATAAACCTCTATAGTAACCTTATCTCCAATATTGTGGTTATTTTTTATTAAATCTATATCAAACATGGTTGATACTGGTTTGTTATCAAATGATGTTATTATATCACCAATCTTTAAGCCTGCTTTTTCGGCTGGAGAATTTTGACCAATATTCCTTATATAAATTCCTTTTACTAATTTTGAATTAGGAAATTGTTTTAAAATAGCATCTGAAATTGTTGTTCCGGCAATACCAATATAAGGTCTGATTACTTTATTATATTTGATTAAATCTGAAAAAATTCTTTTAGTATGGTTTATTGGAATTGCAAAGCTAAGTCCTTCAATATCTTCTCCAGAAACTTTTATGGTATTTACTCCAATTACTTGTCCGTTTGAGTTGACCAATGCACCACCGCTATTTCCGCTATTTATTGCTGCATCTGTTTGAATTAATGTGTATAGGACACCATTTTCTCCAACTAATTGACGGTTTAAAGCACTGATACTTCCTGTTGTTATAGAGCTTCTCATACCAAGTGGGTTTCCGACTGCCATACAGTATTCACCGATTTGTACTGCATCCGAATCTCCTAATTCTGCAGCAACTAGATTTGTTTTGTTAATTTTTAAAACGGAAAGGTCTGTTTGTGGGTCGTTTCCAATGATTTGAGCTGGATAAGGTGTTTTATCATTGTATAGATAAACTTTTATTTCAATTGGTTTTCCTAGGTTAACACCATTTGTATTATCTCCTGTAATAACATGGGAATTTGTTAAGATATAGCCATCTGAACTTATTATTATACCTGATCCACTTCCTCCAGACATTGATGATTGTTGTTTTTCAAAAGTTACATCTATACCAACGACTGATGGTAGTACCTTTTGTGCGACTGCTACACCGGTGTCTGAAATACTGGAAAGTGAAATTTGATTTGTATTGGTGTATGTTATTGTTGTTGGTTTATTATTGTTTTTTAACAATTTTGAAAAAGTGTTTGTTTTGAATAATATCAAAATAATAAGTATAGTTCCGATAATTCCACTAAAAAATGATATTATGATATTTTTTAAAATAACGTTTTTTGATTTATTTTCTATGATCATTTTGAGTCCTTTCATATATAAATCTAACATATTTTTATTAATTCTACTATAGTTTTATGAAGAAAGTGTGAAATAAGCTTATTTTACAACTCTTTACAGAAAAATATGTCAGTGATATACTTTATTAAAAAAGTAGGAGTATGTATGAGTAGAAGGTTAAGAATAAATATTTTTACAGCGGTATTAGTGATTTTCATGATTTTTGCGACTGGTACTATTTTTCAACGTTATATAAAGATTAATAATGTTCAAAAAGATAGAAGTGTTAGAGCTGATATGCTTTTAATACAGGGTGTGGCAAAGGTAAAGAAATCAAGATTTAATGTTTCAAAAAAGAATGAAGAATTAGTCGGAGTAAAAGTTTCAGATAAATTAGAAGATTCTATTATAAAAAAATTTATTAGTGATTTAGAAATTCCATCTGAAGATTATTCAAAGTATTATATTTTATATGATGATGATTTAAAAAAATTAGATTTAGAAATAAGAAATGCTGACAATTCTTTATATGTAGTTAATTATGATACTGGTGAAGTATATATTACAAAGGCTTATAAGGGAAAATATAGATTGTCTGAAATAGATAAGTAGGTTGATATGAGTAAAGATGAAGAGAGATTAGAATTTTTAAAAAGTTATGAAAATAAATTAATTGCAGAAGGTACCAAATTAATCGTAGGTATTGATGAAGCTGGTAGAGGACCTTTGGCTGGGCCGGTTTCTGTTGCTGCAGTTATAATGAAACCTGATTCGAATCTTAAATGGGTGAATGATTCAAAGAAAGTAACAGAAAAGAGAAGAGAGATTTTATATGATCAAATTATTGAGGATGCAATTGTATGGGATGTTGAAATAGTTACTCAATCTGAAATTGATGAATATAACATTTTAGAAGCAACTAAAATTGGACTTAATAGATGTATTAAAAAAATTATTGATAAATTGGGTAAAAAGCCGGAATTAATATTGGTGGATGCTTTAAAAGAAATTGATACTTGTGGTGTGGCATACCAATCAATAGTTAAGGGGGATGCTACTTGTTATTCAATTTCATGTGCTTCAATTTTAGCTAAAGTGACTAGGGATAGATTGATGAGGGAATATTCTGAAATTTATCCTCAGTATGGGTTTGAAAAAAATAAGGGATATGGGACGAAAGCTCATATCGAAGCTATTAAAGAATTTGGACCTTGTAGCTTGCATAGAAAAACATTTATTACACATTTTGTTTAAAAAAGGTGGATAACATTGGGAGAGAATATGAATATATTAGATATTATAGGAAAAAAACGTGATAATTTAGAATTAAATAAAGAGGAAATAAAGTATTTTGTTGAAAATTATACAAATGGAAATATTACTGATTACCAGGCGGCGGCCTTGGTAATGGCTATTTATATTAATGGAATGAGTGATGAAGAAATAACTGAATTAACTTTAGCAATGGCTAATTCAGGTGATGTTTTGGATTTGTCGGAGCTTGGAAATGTTGTTGATAAACATAGTACGGGTGGAGTTGGTGATAAGGTTACTTTAATTTTAATGCCACTTGTGGCATCACTTGGAATTCCTGTTGCTAAAATGTCTGGAAGGGGACTTGGTATAACAGGTGGAACGATTGATAAATTAGAATCCATACCTGGATATGATACTTCTATTGATATTAAAACATTTATGGATAATGTAAAAAAGCATGGAATTAGTTTAATGGGACAAACTTTAAACTTAGCTCCTGCTGATAAAAAATTATATGCGTTAAGAGATACAATTAACTGTACTGCTAATATCCCACTTATTGCTTCAAGCATTATGAGTAAAAAGATTGCATCAGGCGCTAATAAAATTGTTATTGATGTTACTTATGGAAGTGGTGCATTTATGAAAACAATTGATGATGCAAGAAAATTAGCAGATTTAATGATGAAGATTGGTAAGCTTGCTAATAGGGAGACTGTTTGTATTTTAACTGATATGAATCAACCATTGGGATATGGGGTTGGAAATATTTTGGAAGTGATTGAAGCAGTGGATGTTTTAAAAGGAAAATATATGCCTAAGGATGTTGAGGAAGTCATTACTGAACTTGGAGCTAATATGCTTATACTTGCTGATAAAGCTTCTTCGATTGATGAAGGCAGACAAATGATTCTAGAAAATATTAAAAATGGAAAAGGATTTGAGAAATTAATTGAATTAGTTAAAAGCCAAAATGGAGATATTTCTTATTTGGAAGATACTTCAAAGTTCGATAGAGCAAGAATAATAGAACCAATCATTTCTAAAAAATCTGGTAAAATTACTCAACTTGATGCTAATTTAATTGGAGAAATGTCTAGGTATTTGGGAGCTGGAAGACTGAAAAAAGATGATTTGATTGATATGACTGTTGGATTTGTATTTAATAAAAAAGTAGGGGATATAGTTGAAGAAGGCGAAATTTTAGGTTATATTCATGGAAATGATGAAGAAAAAGTTAAATATGTTTTAAATCAGGAGTTATTTGAAATTATATAGATTGGATGGATGGATTTGAGAGAAGAATTATCTGATATTGTTGTAATAAAAAGAGATGGAAAAAGAGTTAAGTTTGATAGTACTAAAATAGCGGTAGCCATAAAAAAAGGTTTTGATGCTGTTGACTCAGAGTATACTTTGAGTGATATTAATAAGGTTTTTCATGATGTTATTGATGTTATTAAAGATGGTAATTTTGATAAGATTAAAATTGAGCAAATTCAAGATATTATTGAAGAAATAATGAATCAAAATGGTTATATGGATATTGCAAAAGCTTATGCTGAGTATAGGGAAAAGAGAGCGCAGTCAAGGGAATTGTTTTTTGACGAAAAAAAGAAACATAAATTTCTTAAAGCATTAGAAAACATTGGACTTGATAGTAAGAATGGAACTGCTGATGAATATGATTTTGATAGTATAAATAATAGATTGATTGAATATGGTGAAATTGTATCTGAAAAGTTTGCTACAGCGTATATTATGAAAAAGAAATTTAGTGAACTACATGAGAATGGTGATATTTATATTAAAAATATTAAATATTATCCTTTTGGAACAACGGAAAATTGTCAAATTAATTTAGAAAAATTATTTCAAAATGGGTTTTCTACTAAGAGATGTTCAATGAGAGCTCCACAAAGTATTGTTTCATACAGCATGCTTGCATTGGTTGCAATTACTAATAATCAAAGGGATCAGTTTGGGGAACAATCGATACCTGCTTTTGATTATTATATGGCGCCAGGTGTATTAAAAACCTTCAAAAAAGAATTTAAACAAACTATTTATGATATTTTAGATTATACTGATTTTGATAAATTTATTGCACTTAACGGTATTGAAAGAGAAATTGAAAAAATAACTAGTATTGATTTTGATATTTCTATTTTTTATAAATTTACTAGAGAATCTGAACAATTGAAGAGAATGTTTAGAATTGTTTATGAAAAAGCAATGAAGAAAACTAATAAGCAGGTTTATCAATCTATGGAAGGTTTTGTACATGATTTAAATAGTATTTGCAGTGAATGTTTAACTACAATTAATATTGGAACTGATACAAGTGCAGAGGGGAGAATTATTAGTTATAATTTATTAAGAACAATTAGCGAAGGCCTTGGTGAAAATAGAAGAGCTGTTTCTCCTAAAGTTGTTTTTAAAGTAAAAAAAGGAATTAATCTTGAAAAAAATGATATTAATTATGATTTGTTCTCACAAGCGTGTGAAGTTGTAAAGGTAGCTGATAATATTTCTTTTTCTTTTTTAGATTCGGATATTAATACAGAAAATTATAAAATTGGGGATTTTAATACTGAAGTTGCTTATTTTGAAAATGGTACTAGAATTATCGATAATTTTGTTGATGAGGATAGAAGAATATCTTCGGGAAGAGGAGTGATTGCTTCAACAGTTTTGAATTTACCTAGAATTGCATTAAGATGTGATGGTAGTTTTGAGAATTTCATGGATGAGCTTGAGAAAAAACTTGATATATTAAAAGATCAATTAATTGAAAGTTATGAAATTCAAAGTAATAAAAAGGTTAAGAGTTTTCCATTTTTGATGAAGGAACATGTTTGGATTGATTCTGAGAGATTTGAAGATGAAAATATGAAAATTAAAAAAGCTTTAAAACATGGTCTGCTTCAAATTTCTTTTACAGGACTTAATGAAGCATTGATTGTTTTAAATGGAAAAAGCCATGCTGAGAGTACAAAATCACAGGAACTTGGAATGGAAATTGTTAGGTTTATAGCAAATAAGTCTAATGAGTATGTTAATAAGTATAATTTAAATTTTGTTGTTTCTGGTAATGAAAATGATGAGATATCTCAATCTTTTGTTGAAATTGATAGAGTTCTCTTTGGAAAAATAAAAAATGTTACTGATAAAGATAGGTACACTAATTCTTTCGAAGTAGATAAAGCTGTTGATATTAAAAAGAAAGTGGAAGTTGAATCTGAATATCATAATTTGACTAATGGTGGTCATAAGGTATCAGTTTATTCGGACGATGTTCAGAAAACAGTGGATTTGATGTATAGAAATAATATTGGTTACGGAGTAATTAAATATAAAAATTAAAATAACACCGATTATTATAATTTAATAATCGGTGTTATTGTTTCGTCTGTATTATTGTTTATTTGAGATTTGAACTTTGAAAATTCTTTTGTTTGGAAATATCTATTAATATTTTTTTCACTTACACCTGAATTAAAAGATAAAGAACTAATTGTTGCAGGTGTTTCATTGTTTGCTAAATAGCTTTTTAGACTAGAAATATCAACTTGATCTTTTTCTTTACAATTTGGACAAACATCATCGCTTGTAGTAAAGAAACAACCACATCTCATGCACTTGTTAAATTTCATAATGTTATCCTTTCAAATTTATTTATGGATATTATATAATTTTTTGTACTATTTTTCTATATAAAGGGATTTTTGTAATAAATTTGTAATAAATATAATGAAATATTTAAAAGGATTGAAGCTTAGGGGTTGTCAAATTATAAAGTCTTTGTTATAATATTGTTGTTAAATTACACACACAAAATGAATGATTAATTAGTGCTTGAATTAAATTCAATGTTTTTATGATTCAAGTTAGTTAATTGTGTTGACTTTTGTGGAGGTTAACAACTAAAGGAGGAAAGAAA
>JABCOX020000030.1 GCA_013333395.2 Clostridiales bacterium
AATATATGCTCTCGAATAATTTTTACATGCATAGCAATTACATTCTGGATCAAGAGGTCCATAATCATGTTCATAAGTTGCATTTCTAACAACCACTTTACCATGTGAAGTCATAGCAGTTCCATTACGTGCAATTCTAGTAGGTAATACACAATCACACATATCAATTCCAGCAAGTGCTGCTTCAAGTAAATAATCTGGTGTTCCAACTCCCATCAAATATCTAGGCTTATCTTCCGGCATTAACGGTGCAGTATATTTAAGTAACTTTAAAAATTCTTCCTTTGGTTCTCCAACACTAATTCCACCAATTGCATATCCCGGAAAATCTAACTCAATCAATTGTTTAGCAGATTCTTTTCTCAAATCCTCATAAAATCCACCCTGTATAATACCAAATAATGCAGAATCAGTTTTATGCGCATCCTTACATCTCTTAGCCCATCTTGTAGTTCTTTCCATAGATTTCTTTGTATATTCATAAGTTGAAGGATATGGACAACATTCATCAAAAGCCATAATAATATCAGCCCCAATATTTTCTTCAATGCTCATAACCTTTTCAGGTGAAAAGAAATGCTTTGAACCATCCAAATAAGATCTAAATTCAACACCTTCTTCTGTTATTTTTCTTAATTCATTTAAACTAAAAACTTGAAAACCACCAATATCAGTAAGAATTGGTCGATTCCATTTCATAAATTTATGAAGACCTCCTGCTTCCTTAATTAATTCATCACCAGGTCTTAAATATAAATGATAGGTATTTCCCAAAATAATTTGAGCTCCATTTTCCACAAGCTCCTCATTAGTCATAGACTTAACTGTAGCTTGAGTACCAACAGGCATAAATATTGGAGTTTGAATATCTCCATGTGGTGTATGTATTACACCCCTTCTTGCACCTGTCTTTTTATCTTTATGAAGTAATTCATAAGAAATCATAAATCAATATCCTCTCCGAACAGAATCCATCATATGTTCCCCCATAGACGGATACTCTATTCCAATCTCTCTTTTATCAACATTTAAAACTTCGAAAGTTTTATACTTTCTTATAGTATCAATAATATTTTTATCAAGCATATTTTCACTTTTAAGTACTCCAATTTTATACAAAATCTTCAACTCATCTTTTACTGTCTCTTGATCTGAATCAGGTGAATGAATTACATTAAAATCGCTAATTCGATAATTTCCTGGCTCTTTAAAAATTCTTTGTTTCATTGAATTAAAATCTAAATCAGTTAATACTATTCTATTTGATGCATCAAGCTCCGTATTATTCGTAACAACCGCAATATCAGTTTTAGCAAACTTTTGTCTTAATTCCATTTTTTTATCTAGAATATCTTTTCCTAAAGCATCATAGTCCTTATTGTTACTTTTAATTAAAACCAATAATGAACTATTTCCATAAATCTCTTTCAAAGCTCTCAAATAATCAGCAAAAGATTTTTTAAATTTATCGCCTTTTTCATCAAAATGCTTATAATATAATTCATTAACAACTTCATCAAAATTATCAATTTTATAATATCTTATCATATCTTCATCAAACTTGTCTTCAATATCATCTAAAATACCATTTATATCTTTTGCACCATCCGGTTTAACTATAAAATAACCAAAACTACTTTTATCCATTATTAACTAAAATCTCCTTAATTTTTTCTGGAACTAAATTTAACTTAGAAATTTCTTTTTTATCAACTAAAACAATTTCAAATACACCCTTATAATTTTCCTTATCAGTAAATTCTGGACCATCACCAGTTCCTAATTCACCATCTTTATAATTGCAATTATAAAAATATTGAAAACTATCATTATAATCCCTATCATCAAGTTCTAAACATATGCCTTTTATCTCTATCTCAATTCCTAATTCTTCTTTAATTTCACGTCTAAGCGCCTCTTCATGAGATTCATTTTCCTCAATTTTACCACCGGGAGTCACATAGTAATCTCTAACAGCTCCATCATCCTTAGTTTTTATACGATGGATCAATACAATTTTATCATTATAATTTACAATTCCTCTAACACTTGTATGCATCTCTTCTCCTCTATTTTAAAAACATTGCATCACCAAAACTAAAAAATCTATACTTTTCATCAACTGCATGCTTATAAGCCTTAAGAATAAACTCTCTATCAGAAAAAGCAGAAACTAACATAAGTAAAGTTGATTTTGGTAAATGAAAATTAGTAATAAGTCCATCCATACATTTAAATTTATATCCTGGATAAATATAAATACCTGTATCGCCTTCTGCTTCTTTAACAAGACCTGTATTAGGATCTGCAATAGTCTCAATAGTTCTACAAGAAGTAGTTCCAACACAAATAACTCTATGTCCTGAAAGTTTAGCTTTATTAATTTTATCAGCATCTTCCTGTTTTAAAGCATAATGCTCAAAATGCATATGATGATCTTCAATTTTTTCTTCTTTAACAGGTCTAAAAGTTCCAATTCCAACATGTAATGTGACATTAGCAACTTCAACACCTTTTTCCTTTAATTTCTCAAATAAATCATTCGTAAAATGAAGACCAGCTGTTGGAGCAGCTGCAGAACCTTGAAATTTAGCATAAACAGTTTGATACCTATCATTATCTTTTAAACTTTCATGAATATATGGAGGAAGTGGCATTAAGCCAATTTCATCCAATATTTCATTAAAAATTCCATTATATTCAAACTTAGCAAGCCTGGTTCCGTCTTCAGTTGACTCCAAAATTTCAGCTTTTAAAATTCCATTACCAAAAGTAACTTTAGCCCCCTGCTTTAACTTATTTCCAGGTCTAACCATTACTTCCCAAATATCACCTTCAATATTTTTCAAAAGCAAAAACTCAACTTTTGCACCAGTATCTTTTTCACCATAAAGTCTTGCAGGTAATACTTTAGTATTATTTCTAACTAAACAATCACCAGGTTCAAGATAGTCAATAATATCTTTAAAAACTTTATCTTCCATAGTTTTATCAACTTTATCTATAACCAATAATCTAGAATGGTCCCTATCTTTAATAGGAACTTGAGCAATCAACTCTTCCGGTAAATAATAATCAAAATCTTCTAATTTCACTATAATTCTTCTTTCTATTTTCCTAAAACTTCTCTACAATGAGGACATAATCCATCTTTTAAATCAACATCATATTTCCAACATCTCTCACATTTTTCACCATCTGCATGTAAAACTTCAATTGCAAATTCACCATCAACTTTATTAACCTCTAATTGTGATACAATTAAAACTTCTTTAAAAATATCTTTATTTTCATTAATAAAATCAAATTCTTCATTAGCATTTAAAATTACTTTTGCGTCCAATGAGTTTCCAATCAATTTATCATTTCTAGCAAGCTCTAATTCCTTTGAAACCATTGATTTTATATCAAGGATCTTCTTCCATTTTTCAATAATTTCAACATTATCCCATTCTTTGTTAAATTCTGGATAATTCGTTAGCATTGGACTCTCTACTTGCTCATCCTTTGTATGTTTCATTTCCTTCCATATTTCTTCAACAGTATATGAAGTCATTGGAGTTAAAATTTTAACTAAAGCATCCAATATATAATACATAGTTGTTTGAGCAGCTCTTCTTGCTTCAGAATCTGCTTTTTCAGTATATAATCTATCTTTAATAATATCCAAATATGTATTACTCATATCAACAACACAGAATTGATTTACATCATGATAGCAATCATTAAAATCAAATGTATCATAATCATATGTAGCATCCTTAATCAATTTATTAAGTCTAGTTAAAGCCCATTTATCAATTTCTTGTAATCTATCATATGGAACAGGATTTTCAACATCATAATCATATAAATTACCAAGTAAAAATCTAATTGTATTTCTAATTTTTCTATAAACATCAGAAACACCCCTAATAATATCTTCAGAATAACTTACATCCATTTCATAATTTGATGAAAGGACCCAAAATCTTAGAATATCAGCACCATATTTATCAAAAATCTCCTGTGGTGCAACACCATTTCCTAAGCTCTTTGACATTTTTCTGCCCTGTCCATCAACAACCATACCACAGCATAAAACTTCTCTATAAGGAGCTTGATTTTTTGTAGCAACAGATGTCAATAAAGATGATTGGAACCATCCTCTATATTGATCATTTCCTTCAAGATACAAATCAGCTACATCTCCAAGACCTCTTTGATTTAATACTGTTTCATAAGTAGAACCAGAATCAAACCAAACATCCATAATATCAGTTTCTTTTTTAAACTTCTTGCATCCACATTCACATTTTGCATTTTCAGGCAATAATTCTTCAGCAGTCTTTGACCACCAAGCATTTGTTCCTTCTTTTCTAACTATCTCCTGAATTTTTTCAATTGACTCTTTTGTAATATATTCTTTATTACAATCTTCACAATAAAATACTGGTAATGGAACACCCCAAGTTCTTTGTCTTGAAATACACCAATCATTTCTACCTTTAATCATATCCTGCATTCTTTGTTTACCCCAATCAAGTGGATGCCACTTAACTGTTTCAACTGCATCTAAAACATTTTGTCTAAATTTATCAACACTACAAAACCATTGATCAGTTGCTCTATAAATAACTGGATTTTTACATCTCCAACAATGTGGATATGAGTGTTTTATAGGAACTGACTTCAATAAATATCCATTTTCTTCAAGCCATGCTGCAATAGCCTTATTAGATTTAGCATAAAACATTCCAGCAAACTGTCCAGCACCTTCTGTCTGGTGACCTTTAGCATCAACACAAACTTCCATATCAAGATTATCTTTTAAACCTTGAAGGTAATCCTCTTTACCATATGCAGGAGCTGTATGTACTGCACCTGTACCGTCAACAACATCAACATTAACTGTTGTTTCACTTCCGATTACAACTCTTGAATTTCTATCTAAAAAAGGATGCTTACAAAGAATTCCATTCATTTCATTTCCTTTGAATCTTTGAACTTCTTTATATTTTTCAATTCCCGCAATCTTCATTACCTTTTCAACAAGTTCAGAAGCAATTATATATCTTTCATTACCAGCTTCAACAACACTATAATCAAAATCTCCACCAACTGTAATACCAGTATTTCCAGGTAATGTCCATGGAGTTGTTGTCCAAATAACTATTGATGTGTTTTTCTCATCAAATAATCCCTTAGCATCAATTACATTAAATTTAACATATAGTGATAATGACTCATGGTCCTTATATTCAATTTCAGCTTCAGCCAAAGCTGTTTCACAATCAGGACACCAATAAACTGGTTTCAATCCTCTATAAATATATCCATTTAAATACATCTTTCCAAAAATGCCAAGTTGTGAAGCTTCAATATTTCTATCATATGTAATATATGGATGTTCCCAATCACCAAGAACTCCAAGTCTCTTGAATCCAACAGTTTGTAAATCTTTATAATCAGATGTAACTTTCTTACACATATCTCTAAATTCCGGTACAGGAATTTTACTTCTATCCAAATTTAATTTTTCAATAGCCTTCTTTTCTGTTGGCATTCCATGTGTATCAAATCCAGGAATAAATGGCGCATAAAATCCCTTCATAGACTTATATCTAACAATGGTATCTTTAAGTACCTTATTCATTGCATGTCCCATATGAATCTCACCATTAGCATATGGAGGTCCATCATGTAAAATGTAATGTTTATGTCCTTCATTCTTTTTTAATACTTTTTCATATAATCCATCTTCAAACACATTTTTCAAAATCTCAGGTTCTTTTTTAGAAAGATCCCCCCTCATCTTAAAATCTGTTTTTGGCAAATTAAGTGTAACGCTATAGTCCACTTTATTATCATCCATAACTATTCCTCCTTTAATTATTATTAAAATCCTTATTAAGAAATCATAATATAAAAAAACGCCCTAATAAGAATAAACACTTATTAGGACGAAAATCTATATTTCCGTGGTACCACCTAAATTCATTAATCATAATAATTAATCTCAT
>JABCOX020000031.1 GCA_013333395.2 Clostridiales bacterium
AGCAGTTAAAGTTTTAGAAGCTAGTAATATTGTTAAATTGTTTATGACTGATATTTTAAATATTGATTCTGAAATTGCTGAAGATGAGGCAAGTAAGATAAAAACTATTTTGTCCGATGATAGTTTGAATCGTCTTGCAGTATATACTTTTAAAGAACTGGGAATTAATTTAAAAGGGTATGATATTAATAATATGGGATGTATTAAATGTCCTAAAAAGATGAATATAAAAAAATAAAGCAAAAAAAGATAAACTCATTATTTTGAGTTTATCTTGTTGTTTATTCATAATCTGTTAATGCATTATTATTAATTACAATGTTTGGAAATGCTTCTGATGGTGTTTTTACTATTGGTGCTTTTGTAATTTTATGTTTTGTGGTTGTTGTGATATTTCCTTTTGATAATGCACATGCTCTATTATAAAAAGCTATTAATAAATCTTTTACTTCTGGTTGCTCATATATTAGATCATCATTTAATTTTAATGTATTGTCCAAATGGCTATATTTTATTATTTCTTGTGTTGCTTGTTTTATAGTATAGAAATAGGGTTCTTTATATTCTAAATCTTTTATAATTGATGATATTATATATTCTGGCAATTCAGAGATTTCTTCGGGATCATGTTTTGCTAATGCAGTAGGTAATTTTCTATCTTTACCAGGTCTTGAAGAGTGAAGTGCTAAAGCATGGTGTGTAACTTTATCTGCGACTCTTCGATCATTAGTTGTATCATAGATATATCCTGATTTTATTTGTGATTCTATTGAATATAAAGGATTATTTGCTAATTCAAATTTATTATGTTCTGCTAAATAACCTGGTTTATATTTATGTTTTAACATATCTATAATTTCTTTTGCACGATTATCTTTTAAAAAAGGAATTTCTCTAGCTGAAATTTTAGAAAAGAAATCTTGTCCTAATAAAAGGATGGCTTTTTGCTCTAAATTTAAACGAGTGTCAGCATTGAATTCTTGATCACGTAATTGAATTAGTTTATTAAATTCTGTAAATCCTTCAATTTGTATACCTTTTGGAATTTCTTCAATAATTAAAGTAAATGCTAATAAATCCAATGATCTTAAAAATTCTTGTTCGTTAAGTAATCTGTCAAATTTTGATGTGAATCTATTATCGTAATTTGTTAATGTCAAGTTATGAATTGATGTACTTGTATCAAAAATTCTTGTAACTGATTCTAAATCCAATACATCTGAATTGTGATTAAATTTTTTTCCTATATCTCCAAAGTTTGTAGTTAAATCAAAAAGTAAATCTGCTTTTTCTGAATCAAAAAGCGTTGGACTTAATTTGATTTTTGCATATATCATTCTCGAAATATATGTTTTTGTTGTTGATGATAGTGCTTTATTGTTTAATAATGTGGCTACTATATCATGATATTGGTTTGGATGTGAAATATAGTTATTTTCTAAAATTTCTAATTGTCTGTAACAATCTATTTTTTTCAGAACACTACTTGATGATTCATCAATTCTTTCTCTAAGAAAATGATAAAATTCTCGATAGTCTATATTTATTTTTTCTTGTTTATTATCTTCTAATTTTTTATTTTGAGCATTGATATAACGTATAAATTTGTCAGAATCTTCGGCGTTTAAAACTGCTAATTTTGATAAGCGTTCAAGTATTAAGTTTTTTATTTTATTATCTATACTTGATAATGATTTAACTCTGAATGGAATATCTCTAACAGGAATATTTGGATATAATTGTTGAAATGATTTTAAAAATTCTACTGTTAAAGCTATACCTTTATTTATATATTCTTTACTTTCTCTTAATTCTTTATGTTGTTTTAAAGATTTGTAATATGGAATTAATGGATCTTCTTGATATAGAATGGACTCATATAATCCTTCATCTTGGTGTAACATAAAACCTCCTAATTTTTTTGGCGCTCAGTTTAGTATAGCACATATTTACATAAATGTCTAGAGGGATTAAGGAAAATAATCTTTTGAATGTGGCGGATTATTAGGATTTAAATTGACATAGATACTAAAAAATGGTAGAATGAGGTGCGGAATTTATAAGAAAAATGGAGGATTTATGAAAAAAATATTTTTAATGTGTTGTTTAGTATTAACAATTGTTTTACTAAGTGTTAGTAGTGTATTTGCTACTGAATATGAATTTGTTGAGAATGTAAATTTAAATAATTTAAGTACTTGGGAAAGTGGTATTTATAAACCTAAAAATGGTATGGCTGTTAGATTTAGCCCCGGTATTAGAATTAATAAAAAATTGAAATTTTTAAGCAAAAAATATAATGTTGAAATAAAGGATAATGAATATTGTATTTTAATTACAGAGTTTGATGGAAATAGTGGATTTATTAAAAGTACTGAATTAAAATCAGGGGATGTTTTTACTGTTAGTGATAGCACAAGTTTCTTTACTTTAAGTATGTATTCAATTAATAAAAAAGGTACATTTAAAGTTTATCAAAAATTAGCTAAATCAGGAAAGTTTGGTTTAAATTTAATACCTGTTGATGTTGTTGAAGAAAAGAAAATTAGTGAAGAAAATGTAATTGAAAAAGATGATAAAATTATAACAGAAAAGCCCGTTGTTGAATCACAACCAGTTATTGAGGAAAAACCCATTGTTGAATCGAAACCTACTCCTGAGGGAAATAAAGTAGAAAACGAGAATGTAGTTGATGAAAACAAAAAGAATACAATTGGCGCTAAAGAATTTGTTGATAAAATGAAAGTTGGCTGGAATTTAGGAAATACTTTGGAGCCTTATTATGGAGTTCCAAATGGTGATTCTAGAATGTTTTTAGAGACATATTGGAAGAATCCTAAAGTTACAAAGGAATTATTTGAATATGTTAAATCAGTTGGATTTGATACTGTAAGAATCCCAGTTACATGGGATGTGCACTCTGAAATGTCTGCTGATGGAGCTATTGTAATAAAAACAGAGTGGATGGAAAGAGTAAGAGAAGTTGTTCAATATGCATTGGATTCAGGATTAAATGTTATTTTAAATACTCATCATGAGAAAACAATTTATGCTGGAACAAATGAAGCGGAATTTAAAATTATCAAAAATAGAGCAAAAACTATGTGGAAACAAATTGCAGGTTATTTTGCTGATTTTGATGAAAGATTAATTTTTGAATCATATAATGAAATTGATAATGCATATGATACTTGGAAATATGGTGATATAGCAGCGGAACAATTAAATGAATTGAATCAATTATTTGTTGATGTTGTTAGAAGTACAAATGGTAATAATGGACATAGAATCTTAATGGTTCCAACTTTACTTGATTCTGAGTTACCTAATGCAACAGGTGCATTTAAATTACCAAAGGATATTATTGAAGATAAAATAATTGTAACTGTTCATAAATATAGTCCGAAAGTTGGAAAACAATTGGATAGATCAATGCAGAGAGTAGTTAATTTTAGAAATGCCATAAATGCGCCAATTATTATAGGTGAGTTTGGAACAAAGGCATCTGAATATGATGATGATTTTCGTGTTAATCATGCTGGTGGATATGTAGCAATCGCTGCTAAATATGGTATAAAGACTATTTGGTGGGATAATGGATATTTAAATGATTATGGAATAATTGATAGAAATAATTTTTCTAATTCAAAGGTTAATATTATAAAGAGTTTAACTAGATAATGAATTGACATTGGAGCTGTAAATTCATATAATATTTATAGATGTATGAGAGAGGTTATGATTATGGCTGAAAATATTGATAAATCTAGAAAAAAGAATGAAGAGATTTTAGCAGCAATTACGCTTGCTAATCAAGATGAAGAAAAGACACTTGCTCAGATTGCAGAAGAACAGTCTTTTACTAAAAAAGAAGATGATACTGTAACATTTGTAGGAAAACTTGGAGATACAACTCTTGAAAAAGAGTTTGTTGGCTTGTTGTTAAATCAAGTAAGAGCGATTTCTGTTTATAATTTCAAATATGAAGATTGTTTTTTTGCAAATGAAGAATATTTGGATTTATATAAAAAAGTATTGTTTACAGATGGAGAAAAATACGCTCCAATTCCAGCAAAGGAAAGATTTAATTTTGCTAAAGAATCACCAAAGTTATATCAATTAAAAATTGATGTTAGAACTGAGTTTGAAAATTCAAAATTGGATATTGAAAAGGTATATATTGATTTAAGTAAATTATTTCAATTAAGAAAAGTATATTTGGAAACTCCTGAAAAGAATATTCAAGCTAAGATTGTTGAGATTTTAGATTATGAATTATATGATAAAATGAGTGTTGAGGATGTAAAAGCTGCTATTCAACAAATTTTAGATACTGAGAAATTTAAAAGATCAATACTTAACAAGAATTTGACTGATTTTTTAATTGAGGGTGAAGGAATATTAAATAGTGGACTTGAAATTCCATTTAAAATATTATCGACTGTTTTTAAAGGCATTAGAAGGGGGGAAACTTCTTCTTTTGCAATGCCTTCGAACTGTGGTAAGAGTAGATATACTACATATTTAGCCGCATATATTGCGATTATGCATAAAAAGAAGGTTTTAATTATTTCAAATGAGATGTCTGAAGAAAAAATGAAACTTTGCTTAATTACTACTATTATTAATAGTCCTGATATTCAAAAGATTCATGGACAAAGAGTTAGAGTTTCTGAAAATCAATTATTGGATTTGAAATTTAGGCCCGATGATCCAAAGGCTGTTAAAATTGATAAAGATGGTTATGTACAAAGAAATGACGGAGAGAGCTCTCGTGATTTTGCTGAGAGATTGAAGAGAGTTTCTACAGAGTTTAACAGAGTTATTAATGTTACTAATTGGTATAATGATAATTTATATAATTCTATTCATTTTATTAATATTACAGATCACACAAATGATGAACTTAAGAAAGTTATAATGAACTATTATTATAAAGAAAATGTTGGATATGTATTTTACGATACAATGAAAACTGATATTAATAATATTGGTAATGGTGAAGAACTTAAGAAAACTGCAACGATTTTATCAAATATTGCTCAAAATTTTAATATATATATTGGAACTACTTTGCAGCTTGCTGAAACACAAACTGATCCAATCAATTTAAGTGTTAATGATATGGCGGTTAGTAGAACGGTTAAGGAAGTATTGGATACTCTTTGTTTGTTTAAACAAATAAGAAGTGAGAATTTTGATGAATACCAGTTTTCAATAAATGAAACTGATGAAAAGGCATTTGATTTACAAAGGTTTAAAAATCCTGATGTGCGTTATTATGCATGTGTTATTGATAAGAATAGAGCTGGTCCAAAACCAAAACTATTATTTAGATTGAATTTAGCATATAACTACTGGGAGGAATTGGGTTATTTAAGACTTAAAAATCGTCCTTATGAGGGTGGTCAATAATTTAGGAGTTTAATATGGAAAATAATGAAAGATTAAATGAAATTAATAATTCTGAAGTTGAAAAATTGCTTATTGGAAAAATGCAGGATATTTTTGGCGAAAATAAAACTAGATATTTTAATGAGGGAATTAATTTAGATGGTATTTCTGTTTCTAATGTAGATGGTAAAGTTGTTTACGAGGTTATGGAGAGGGATGCTTATGGATTTGATAGAAGGAGCTATTATGGTGGTGATGGTAAATTAATATTTACCGATTCTTCAAAATTTGGACTTCCTGTTTTTGCTACTAAGGGATTGGGAAAAGAAATTGCAAAAGAACCTGAAAAAGTTGATAGATTCAAAGATGCTTATGAAGATAATGATAAATTATCTGATAGGGATATTAATAAAAATAAATATGACAAAGCTACAATTGATGTTATTGCTAAAAATATTAATGCGGATTCGAAAGATATTGATGTTACAGAATATGATGTAAATGAGATTCAAAATGCAAAAATTAAAGTTGATAGTATTGATAAGAGTAAGATAGTTGGAGAATTTAAAGGAGATGAAGCGGTAACTTATCGTGATTCTTTAAATTCAATGCTTGGTGGAAATTATGTGAAAATATTGTTTGCTAAAGACGCTAATAATAGAGTTGTAGCATATGGAACTGATGAAAAAGGTGTTTTAACTCCAATTCAATTAAAGCAGTTTCCTATGGGACCATATAAAACAAATGTAATTGATAGGGATGGAGTGATTAGAGATAATGTTACTCAATCTGGAATTTGTATTTCTGGAATGCAAAACATGGATGAGGGATTGTCTATTAATATTAATCAATTTGGTAAGTTTGAAGTAACTTATACAAGGAATATGTTATCGAAAAATCCAATTGGAGCAGTTATAGCTGATTCAAGAGCTTATAATAATGATCAAATGATGAAATTGGTTGATAAATATCATGTTACTAGGGATGAAATTGAAGAAGATAATAAAATGGTTAATAGCTGTGATAAAAGAAATGATCATATTATTAAATCTGATTTAATTGCAACTGATTCTGAAATATATCTTAAGAATGGAGTTTTTGATCCTGAAGTTTCTAGAAAGTTATATCATGAACTTAATGGTAATATGGAGGATTTTGATAATATTGTAAAATTGGCAAAAGCTAATGTTATTGATTCAAAATCTAAGGGAGCTGATGATTTAATTAATGATTATGAAAAGATAATTAGAAGACCTGTTGATAGAGAAAGAAAGGTTGATCATCCTTTACCAGAGATGGGAAAACGTGAATGGTAATTTTATGAATGTTTTAGGTATAATTGTTGCAGAACAAGAAGAATATAATGCAATTGTTAAAATTATTAATGAATATGAATCTAAAAATGTTTATGGACTTGAATTTATAGTTGGAAATATTGATAATGTAAAAATTGTTTAGTTAGAGCGGGTGTTGGTAAAGTTAATGCTGCTAGAACTACTCAAATTTTAATTGATAAATTTGATGTTGATTATGTTTTAAATGTTGGTAGTGCAGGAAGTGTTAATGATGAACTTAATATTGGAGATGTAATTGTTGCTAGAGAAGTAGTACAGCATGATTTTGACGTAACAGCGTTTGGTAGGGATAAAGGATTTATTCCTGGTGTTGGAAAGTATTTTCAAAGTGATGAAATATTGTTTGATAAATTAATTAATCTTAATATTTCTAATATAAATTTAAAAAGCGGAGTGATTGCTTCTGGTGATCAATTCATTACAAACATTGACTTGAAAAATAGTATAGCATTTGAATTTAATGCGGATTGTGTTGAAATGGAGGGTGGAGCAGTTGCTCAAGTTTGTCAGATGGCAGGTAAACCATTTTGCATTATTAGATCTATTTCGGATAAACCCAATGGTAGCAATCATATTGATTTTAATGAATTTTTGAAATTAGCTTCTGAAAATTGTGCTAAGATTGTTTATGAATTAATTAAAAATATATAATGAAAAATCCTAAATGTACATAGCATTTAGGATTTTTTATATAGTTCATAGTCGATTTCTGGAAAGATACAGTCGATTTCTTCTATGGATTGTAAAAAGTTTAGATCATCTTCAGTTAATTCGTGATTTGAAGATACCCAATTAGACAATTTAGTGAATCTACCAATATGATCTTTAATTCTTTTTTTAGCATAGTCTACCATTGTTCCATTTGTTATGATAAATAGCCAATCGCTGCTTTGCGCTAAAACTAATTCACGTGCGCATTGATTTAAAATTCTTCTTTTTATTGATTTTTTTGGTTCGTTTGGATATTTTGAAGCTAATTCACACATTTTATCACCTGCTGTATGTAAATGTTTATGAATATAATCATTTGATTGATTTAACCATACATAGCTGTATCCGTTTGCGCCCCAACTTGAACGACA
The DNA here is from genome assembly GCA_013333395.2 of Clostridiales bacterium. Lineage (GTDB taxonomy): Bacteria > Bacillota > Clostridia > TANB77 > CAG-508 > CAG-793. The sequence goes on from JABCOX020000031.1 coordinate 7,832, forward strand.
AATGTTTGAAATTTGCATTGTTGGATATTTATCAATGTATTCACTTGGAGTTATTAACTCAAAGTTGCAATCGTCAAAATGTATTTTTTTAGCTAATATGTATAGCCATTCCGGTCCTTCATACCACCAATGTCCATATAATTCGGCATCATAGGGACAAAGTACTATTGGTGGATTTGCAGTATTTTTTGATAATTCTTCTATCTGTTTTGTTCTACAATCAAAGAAATGTCCGGCTTGATTATTTATTGAATCTTGAGCCCATTGTAAGTTATAAATATCTTTATCGTTTGTTTTTCCTGTAATTCTATGATATTTGATTCCTGTTGGGACTCTAACACCATCATGTGCTATATATGGTTTTATATATTCATATGGTGCTTCATATCCAATGTCCCTATAAAATTCTCTATA
>JABCOX020000032.1 GCA_013333395.2 Clostridiales bacterium
TGAAAAAACCGATGAATATAAAATAGATTTTAGAACAAAGGAAAGTAAATTTTCATCAATAGAAAACGAAATCAAACAAATTCATGATTATGAAGTAGCAGAAATTTCATATTATGAGTTAAAAGGCGCCAATAAAGAAATTTTAGATTGGATAGATAAAAATATAGCTAATAAATAAATTGATAAGTATAGAAGCAAAAAAGAAAATTACCAGACATAAACATTAACTGTGAAGAATGAGAAAAAGCAAAACTATTTAAAAAAAGTTGGAGGAAAGTATATGTCGAATAAAATAATAAAAGTTCAAAATATTACAAACATAGATGATAATGATTATATATGTATTTCTGACTTTGGAAAATATAAAGAGGGGAAATCAAAAGCAGATGATATTATAAGAAATTGGTTAAGAAACAGAATCACTTTGGAAATTTTAAGAACATGGGAAGCAATTTATAATCCAAATTTTAATTCCGTCGAATTCGACGGGTTTAGAAAAAGTTCAGGACTTCATACATTTACATTAAGTGTTACTGAATGGTGTGAAAAAACAAATGCAATTGGTATATATTCAAAAAGAGGAAAGTATGAAGGAACTTATGCACATAAAGATATAGCTTTTTGAATTTGCTTCAGCAATTAGTCCGGTTTTTAAACTATATTTAATAAAAGAATTTGAAATATTAAGTGAAATTGCAAAATATCAATTAACTATACTAAATAATGCCGAAAAAATAAAATTATTAGGAAATGAAAATAAAGAGGAGTAAATATATATGGAAAAAGAACAAGAAAGCAGTTATAACAAAACTAACATTAACTGGTATCCCGGACACATGGCCAAAACCAGGAGACAAATACAAGAAGACTTAAACATAATAGATATAATAGTCGAAATCGTTGACGCAAGAATACCATTATCAAGTCAAAATCCAGATGTAAAAGAATATTCAAGAAAAGTAAAAAGAATAATCGTTTTAAACAAAGCAGATGTAGCAGATGAAAGAGAAACGGATAAATGGGTAAAATTCTATAAAGAAAAAGGCATAAAGGCAATACCAGTAGAAGCAACAACAGGAAGAGGAATGAGTAATGTAACATCAGCAATAACAGAGGTATATAGCGAAATAAGTCAAAAATATATAGAAAAAGGAAGAACAGGCCATAAAATCAGAGTAATGATTTTAGGAATTCCAAACGTAGGAAAATCAACGTTTATCAACAAGTTTTCTGGAAAAGCATCAACCATTGTAGGAAACAGACCAGGATTAACCAGAAAGAAACAATGGATACAAGTAAATGACAAGATTGAAATTATGGATACACCAGGAATGTTATGGCCAAAATTAAATGATCAAGAAGTAACATTGCACTTAGCATTCATGAATTCAATAGGATCAGCAGCGGTAGATAAAGTTGAAGTAGCATACTACTTGCTAAAATACTTAATAGAAAATTATCAAGAAAATCTAGAAAAACGCTATGATATAAAAATTAATGATATAATAAGCCAAGAAGCACAAGAAGATGATTATTATGGATATGAACAAACTGATAGTACAATGCAAGTATTAGAAGCAATTGCTAGAAAAAGAGGAGCAATACTATCAGGCGGAAGAATTAATGAGCAAAAAGTAGCAGATATAATATTGGGAGAATTTCAAACAGGTAAAATTGGTAGAATAACAATTGAAAAAGTAAAATAGGGAGATAAAATATTGGATTTTCAAGAAGAAAACATAACAAAAAATGAAACAGAAATATTAATGATGTCACCATTAACTTGGGCATATGTTGGAGACAGTGTATATGAACAATATATAAGAACATATTTGGCAAACAGTACAAACTTAAATCCACATAAAATGCACATAAACTCAATTAAATTTGTAAAAGCAAGTGCACAAGCAAATTTATTACAAAAATTAAGTGAAGAAATTCTAAATGAAGAAGAAAAAGACATTGTACGACGTGGTCGAAACACACAAAGCCATCATCTGCCAAAACATGCCTCAGTAGAAGAATATATGTATTCAACTGCATTTGAAGCATTAATAGGATTTTTATACTTGACAAAACAAAATAATAGGTTAAAAATAATATTAGAAAAATGCCTTGAATATGTAAATAATCAAGAGATTTAAAAAGGAGGTACAAATGAGAAATAATTTATTAGCGAAAATTTTACTAATATTAATTATAATTGGAATAACCATAATTGGAATAATTATAGGCATATCAATGATTAATAAAAAAGTAAATTCAATCAAAGAAATAACAGCCGACCAATTCAAACAAAAACTAAGCGATAAAGGATACTACATATCATCATCAATGAATGAACAAAGTCCGAAATATTTAAAAACAGCATATACAGCAGTAGCAAAAGATCAAACACATGATATTAAATTCTATGAAGCACAAACAGACGAAGATGCACTAACAAATGTGTTTTTAAAAGAAAAAGAAGCAATAGTAAAAGAACAAAACAAAAAATTAGAAAAAGATATAAATATTAAAAAATATAATTATTATGAAGTAAAAGCAAATGATAAAGTATATATAGTAATAAGAAATGGTAAAACAGTAATAATAACAAAAATAGACCAAAATAAAGAAAAAGAAATTAAATCAATATTAAAAGAATTTAATTATATTTTATAGGAGGAAAGTATGGAAGAAAACAACGTACAAACAAAATTACACGAAAAGAAATGGTTCCTACCAGTATTATTTGTAGTAATTATATTATCAAACATAATTGGAGTAGCAATAATGATGGCAATGCCAATGTTCACTTTTAAAATGGGCGGAGCACTTATGTCAAAAACAACATCATCAGAAAAGGCAGAAAAAATCAATTTAAAAGAATTAAAATTAGGAAGCAAATTAGGAAGATTGCCAAAAGGTAATAAAGGCCAAATTAGTTCAAACAATGAAAAAGAATTGATATTAAATATCCCAAACATTACACCAAAAGATTATGAAGAATACATAAAACAATGTAGAAAAAATTTCAATATTGATGAAAGATTAGTATCAGGAAGTTTCGAAGCATATGATAAAGATAATTATAGATTAATGTTAGATTATTATGAACAAAGAAAAACATTAAAAATATATGTAATCTCACCTAACAAAAATCCAGAAATAAAATGGCCTAATACAGAACTTGCAAAAACTATTCCGGAAATAAAATCAAAATCAGGAATTGTTGGAAGATCAAATCAAAGAGAACTTCAACTTACTATTCAAAATACTACGAAAGCTGATTTTGCAGAATATATAGAGAGATGTAAAGCTGCTGGATACAATCTAAATTCAGATCAAAAAGAAGATTCATATTTTGCAAAAGATGCACAAGGAAATACATTATCTTTAAAATATAGATCTGGTAGAGAAATGAGCATCATCGTAATAAAAAGAACAGCAATAACATCATCAAACAACAAAGAAAACCAAGTTAATAAAGTATCACCAAACAATGCTGTAGCACCAAATGATACAACTAATAGTACAACAAATAATACAATAAGTAATTCGGCAAACAATAACAATATTAACAAAAGTATTCCGAACAATATAGTAAAACAAGAAAATAATTTATAATAAACAAAAACTGTGTAAAACATTTGAATTTTACACAGTTTTTTGAGTTTAAAACACGAATAATCATTTTAATGAAACGAAATTGTAATCTAAAAATTATATAATATAATTAAATGAATTTATAGTATAGAGGTTAAATAATGGAAAATCTAATTGTTATAGAAGGAAAAGAAAAATATCAATATAGAGATATAGAAAGTTTAGTAGAAAAGTTCATAAACGAAAACTATTTTTATATGGATGAAGCGGATAAAAAAGTAGAGCTTGAAAAAAGGGCAATTATGAATAATCCACAAAATAAAATAAAAATATGCAAATTAGATAATAAAACAACAAATTTCGACAAAAATGCATTTATTATATATGATGAAATTACATATATATTATCATTGCTTAAATTTAATAAAATAATCTTATTAGAAAAAACAAACGCAAATATATTAGGAAAATACATTAACAAAGAAAATATTGAAGAAAATTATTTAATTCTTAATAAATTCGCAGATGAGATAATGCAAAAATATTTAGAAAATAATTAAAAGGGAAATACAATGGACGAAATTGAAAAAAACTTGAGATCTTTGTCAGATGAAGAAAAGATAAAAAGACTGGAATATGAAACTAATTATTTTTATATAAGAGTACTTATTGAAAGTTTACAAAGTGATGAGTTAAAAATGAGTATGCTTGATAAAATACACGAAGAAGACAGAGGAAAGATAGTAAGCACAATAACTTCAGACGATATCAAATTAAATTATATAACAAACGTGGATCAAAGTATTAGTTGCAAATATGAAATAGTACTAAGCATGAAATCAGATGAATTAAAATCAGCATCATTGGACATGTTTGGAGAATACGATAGGCAAGCCATTATTCTAACAATGAAGTCGGATGAGATGAAAATTGAATCGATGAAAGGATATTTAAGATTTTACAATTATTTAGAAGTTATAGAAAGCTTAACATCAATTGAAAAAAAGGTAGAAAATTTACCACTACTTAAATTTCCAGAAAAGATGGAAGAAGTACTAAGAAATATCAAACTTAATACCGATGAAGAAAGAATAAAAATAGCAAAGTTAATAAAAAAAGACTCATTATCTATAATATTCATAAAAGAAATAGAAGATGAAGAGAAAAGGATTGCGGCACTAGAAGGGATAGATGACGAACAATCAAAAAAAGATGTAATAGTAACATTAAGCGAAAGAAACAGAATGAGATGTTTATCTAAAATAAAAAGTCAGTTTTTACAAGATAGAATATTGTTAACAATTAGAGATGAAGATGTAAAAACAGAATATGTACATGAAACAGATATTGAATCATTAAAATACAAAGTAATTTTAACATTTAACAGCGATGAAAAAAAGTTAAAACTATTAGAAGATGTGCATTTTAATGACGAGGAAAATATAGCAGCAATAATAGCATCATTAAATAGTGATAATATAAAATTGAAGAAGCTCGAAGAAATACAAGATGAGCAAAATATCACTTTGATAAAAATGTCATTAAGTAATAGAGAATATCAAAGAGAAAATTTTTTAATTCAACAACCAACATATTCAGAAATTGGATTGGATGAAGAAATAACAATAGGAATGGAAATTGAATCCGAAGGATATTTAAGTAAACATATAGAAAAGATTAAAAAAATTCTTAAACGAGATGAAAGCAGAGAAGCTAGAGGATGGAATATTAAACCAGATGCTAGCTTAGAAGAAGGCGTAGAAATAACATCTCCAATTTTAACAGATAATCAAGAAGATATAGAAGATATATACATGGTATGTACAATGCTACAAAAAATTGAAAATGAAACTAATGAAAGATGCGGTGGACACATACACATCGGATCGAATTATTTAAAAACTAAAGAAGCCTTTATTAATCTATTTGAAATATGGGGAAATGCAGAAGAAATTATCTGCAAAATTAGCAATGAAAAAAACAATATACCAAGATTTACATTGCAAGAGTACGCAAAACCAATATCACCAAAGATTAATAAAGCAATTGAAGAAGGAACAATTAATTTAGAAAATGAAGAAGATCTAAATTCATTTATAGAAGAAATTCAAAATGTCCAGGTAAATAGATACTCTAGTTTAAACATGTTCAATATTAACAATGGGATGAATACAATAGAATTTAGAATATCAAACGGAACATTGAATCCAGATACATGGATAGAAAATGCAAGATTATATGGACGAATAGTTCAAATGTCTCAGAAAATAGCTGAGATAGAAAGAAATCCAGAGTCAACTAAAGAAGAAAAAAGATTAGTAGATTTAAAAGAATATTTAAAATCAGAAATACCTGAAGAAGAAAAAATGGAAATATTATTAGATCTATTATTTAAAAAAGATGAACGAGAATTATATAGGGAACGATATTTTTCAACAATAAAAATGTTAGAAAAAGCTCCTGAAGGATATAATCCACTAGAAGACGCCAGATTTAGTAAAGTGGACTTCAAACGCAAGAAACATACTTTAGAAGAATTTCATGACTTAGCAGTAAAAGAAAGAACAAGTACAATAAGTGGAGCGGCCAAAGAAACGATAAGAGAGATAAAAGAAGAAGGAAATTTAAAAGAGAAAAAAGACAATGATATGGAGGAAAGGTAATGGCTAACATCGAATATAGTGAAGCAATAGTAGAAGTGTTAGAAATACTAGAATATTCCGATGATAATATACTCGAAAAAATCCCTAAAAAATTAATAAAATTTTGGGAAAGAAATAAATCCAAGACATATAAGCCAAATCTAGATCATAACAAATCTATAATTGAAATGAATTTAAAAGATAAAACTAAATCAATTCTAAGCATGATATATCTAAATTATTTATGTAATGACGCAGAAGCCAAAGAAATCAGCTCAATCATAAATCATAATGAAGAAATATATCAAACAGAATTAATAAAAAATCATAATTCACAGCATTCAGAAAAAGTGCAAAATAAAACAAACACAATAAATGAAAATACAAAATCCACGAGTATAACAACAATAGAGAATAAAGAATCAATATTCAAAAAAATCGTAAATAGAATCAAAAGATTCTTTAATATTAAATAAAACAACAAAATTGCCATATAATTTATATTATGTGGCAATTTTTGAGCATAACAACAATATAAGTACAATAAAAATAGATTTATATAGATAAATTAACTAAATCAACAAAATGTAACAATAACCCCTAAAACACATCAAATAGCCCGATTACATTGACATAGAGCACACTATAAAGTATAATAAAATCAACGTTTTAAAAGTGGAGGAAATATAAAAATGCTTGAAAAAAAGTATGACCATAAATTAACAGAAGAAAATAAATATGATAAATGGAAGGAAAAAGGATATTTTAAAAGTGGAGACAAATCAAAAGAACCATTTTGTATAGTATTACCACCTCCAAACGTAACAGGAAAATTACATTTAGGCCATGCACTAGATGTATCAATACAAGACGCAATAATCAGATATAAAAGAATGCAAGGATATGATGCTTTCTGGTTACCAGGAATGGACCATGCAGCAATAGCAACAGAATCAAAAGTTGTAAAAAGATTAAAAGATAATGGACAAGACAAAACAACAATCGGCAGGGAAAAATTCATTGAAGAATGTTGGAATTGGACACATGAACATGGTGATATAATCAGATCACAATGGGCAAAATTAGGATTATCACTAGACTATGATAAAGAAAGATTCACATTGGATGATGGTATCACAAAAGCTGTAAAGAAAGTATTCGTAGACTTTTATAATCAAGGATTGATATATAGAGGAAACAAGATAATAAATTGGGATCCAGTAGCAATGACAGCCCTATCAAACGAAGAAGTAATCTATTCAGAAGAAAAAGGTGCATTCTATCATATAAAATACAAATTAGAAAATAGTGACGAATATTTAGATATTGCAACAACAAGACCAGAAACATTATTTGGAGACACAGCAGTAGCAGTAAATCCAGAAGATACAAGATATCAAAAATACATTGGTAAAAATGTGGTATTACCAATTGTAAATAAATTAATTCCAGTAATAGCAGACGAACATGCAGATATGGAAAAAGGAACAGGTTGTGTAAAAATCACGCCAGCACATGATCCAAACGATTTTGAAGTAGGAAATAGACACAATTTAGAAAGAGTAATCGTCATGAATGATGACGCCACAATGAATGAAAAATGTGGTAAATTTGCAGGAATGACAACAAAACAATGCCGTAAAGCAGTAATCGAAGAATTAAAAGAACAAGGTCTATTTATAAGAGAAGAAGAGCTAGTACATGAAATAGGACATAGCGAAAGAAGCGGGGCAATCGTAGAACCAATGATTAAAGATCAATGGTTTGTAAAAATGAGAGGACTAGCAGACCAAGTCTTAGAAAATCAAAAATCAGATGACACAAAAGTAAAATTCTTCCCAGACAGATTTGAAAAAACAATGAACCACTGGATGACAATCACATATGATTGGTGTATATCAAGACAATTATGGTGGGGACACAGAATACCAGCATGGTACAAAGGAGATGAAATCTATGTAGGAATGGAAGCTCCAGAAGGAGAAGGATGGAAGCAAGATGAAGATGTATTAGACACATGGTTTTCAAGTGCCCTATGGCCATTTGCAACACTTGGTTGGCCTGACAACACAGTAGATTTAGAAAGATACTATCCAAACAATGTATTAGTAACAGGATATGACATTATCCCATTCTGGGTAAATAGAATGACATTCCAAGGAGAAGAATTACTAGGAAAGAGACCATTTGATCATTGCATAATACATGGATTAATAAGGGATAAACAAGGACGTAAATTCAGTAAGAGTTTAGGAAACGGTGTAGACCCATTTGACATGATAGAAAAATACGGAGCAGACGCATTAAGATACTATCTAGTAACAGATATATCAAACGGATTGGATATGAGATTCGATGAAGAAAATATCAAACCAATCTGGAACTTCATAAATAAAATTTGGAATGCCTCAAGATTTGTGCTATCAAACATTGAAGACTTAAAAGAAATTAAATTAGAAGATTTAAAACCAGAAGATAAATGGATATTAACAAAATATGAAGAAACAATTGAAGAAGTTCAAAAATTCATGGAAATATACCAATTTAACAATGTAGGCAATGCAATTTATGAATTTGCATGGAATTATTTCTGTGATTATTACATAGAAATCGCAAAATATTCACTAAACAGTAACACAACAAAAAGCGTTTTATGTTATATTTTAACTGGTATTTTAAAAATGCTACATCCATTCATGCCATATGTAACAGAAGAAATATATCAAATGTTACCAGTAAAAGAAGCAGAATCAATAATGGTAGCAAAATATCCTAAGTATAATAAAGAATACATATTTGAAGCCGAAACAAAAATTGTATCAGACCAAATAGAATTCATGAAAAATTTCAGAAATGTAAAAGCAGAAAACAACATGTCAAAAGATTTGAAAATCATGTTTGAAACAGATTCTGATATTGAACTAGTAGTAAATGTACTAAGGCTAGCAGAAAATATTGTAACAGAGCCAATTGATGTTAAATCATACAAAGTTCTATCAAACAATATTAAAGCAACAGTATACTTTGAGAAAAAAGAAACAGAAGCAGATAAACAAGCAAGAGAAGCAAAAATAAAAGCATTACAAGAATCAATAGACAAAATCGAATCACGTTTATCAAACGAAAACTACATAAACAAAGCGCCAGAAGCGGTCGTAGCAAAAGATAGACAACAAGTAGAAGATGATAAAAAGAAATTAGCAGAATTAATGAAATAATACTAATCAATGGATTTTTGAAAGATTCTGTGATATAATCCCAAAAGTAAATTAAGAAGGTACATTATGTACGAAGTAAAAGGAAGGAATTAAAATGAGTATTAAGAAAGAAAAAACAAACAATAAAAACGAAATAAAAATCACATTCACAGTAGAACCAGAAAGATTTGATGAAGCAATTGAACATGTATTCAAAGAAAATGCTAAATATTTCACAGTACCAGGATTCAGAAAAGGAAAAGCACCATTCAATATCGTTGCAAAACAATATGGTGTAGAAATGTTCTATGAAGACGCATTCAATCACTTATTACCAGAAGTATATGATGAAGAAATCGAAAAAAATAAATTAGATGCTGTAAGCAAACCAGAAATCAATATTATTCAAATCGAAAAAGGAAAAGAATTAATATTTGAAGCAGTTGTAGCAACAAGACCAGAAGTTGAATTAGGACAATATAAAGGTATTGAATTAAAGAAAGTAGAATACAAAGTAAAAGCAGAAGATGTAAAACACGAATTAGAACACATGGCAGAACATAACTCAAGAATGGTATCAGTAGAAGACAGAGCAGTAGAAAAAGATGATATCGCAAACATTGATTATGTAGGAACAATTGATGGTGTAGAATTCGCAGGCGGAAAAGCAGAAAAATATGATTTAACAATCGGAAGCGGAACATTTATTCCAGGATTTGAAGATCAAGTAATTGGAATGAAAATCGGTGAAGAAAGAGACATCAAAGTAACATTCCCAAAAGAATATCATGCAGCAGAAATGGCTGGTAAAGATGCAAACTTCCATGTAAAATTAAACTCAATTAAAGTAAAAGAATTACCAAAATTAGATGATGAATTTGCAAAAGATGTTAGTGAATTCGACACATTAGAAGAATTAAAAGCAGACATCAAAGCAAAATTAACAGAAAAAAATAATCATAAAGCAGAACATGAAATGGAAGATAAAGCAATTGAAGCAGTAGTAGAAGCTTCAAAAGTTGACATCCCAGCTGGAATGATTGAAGTAGAAATCGATTCAATGGAAGATAATATGAATCAAAGACTACAATACCAAGGATTAAACCTTGAACAATACATGAAAATCTTAGGAAAAACTAAAAAAGAACTAAGAGATGAATTAAAAGTAGAAGCAGAGAAAAATGTAAAATACAAATTAGTAATAGATGAAATTGTAAAAGCAGAAAAAATCAAAGCAGATAAAAAATTCATCAAAGAAGAAATTGAAAACATTGCAAAACAATATGGACAAGACGCTAAAGAAATCGAATCAAGAAAAGACATTATCGAATACTTAGAAAACGCTTCAAAAAATTCACAAGCAGTTAAATTCATAGTTGACAATGCAAAAATTTCTAAATAATTATAAATAATAAAATCCTTGGCAAACTTTCAGATTAAAGGTTTGCCATAGGAATGTACTAGGGGACAAGAAAGGAATTCTTAAATGAACGAAATAAAAAATAGTTTAGTACCTTACGTAATCGAACAAACATCAAGAGGAGAAAGATCATATGATATTTTCTCAAGATTATTAAAAGATAGAATTATATTTTTAAGTGAAGATGTAAACTCAGCATCAGCAAGTACAATCATCGCACAAATGTTATTCTTGGAGTCAGAAGACCCAGATAAAGAAATATCATTCTATATAAATTCACCAGGTGGATCAGTAACAGATGGAATGGGAATCATTGATACAATGAATTATATCAAATGCCCAGTAACAACAATCTGTATAGGAATGGCAGCAAGTATGGGAGCAATGCTTTTAACAAATGGAACAAAAGGAAAAAGATTTGCAACACCAAACGCTGAAATCTTAATTCACCAACCATTAATAGGCGGACAAGGTGGAGGAATATCAGGACAAACAACTGAAATTAAAATCCACGCAGATCAAATGATCAAAACAAGAGAGAAACTTAATAAAATATTAAGTGCTCAAACAGGTCAACCATTGGAAGTCATCGAAAGAGACACAGAAAGAGACCACTATATGACAGCACAAGAAGCTTTAGAATATGGTTTAATAGATGGAATAATGGACAAAAGAATTTAATAAGAAATGATGAGGAGACCAAATGGCTAATAAAAACATAAAATGCTCATTTTGTGGAAAATCACAATCAGAAGTAAATAAAATAATAGCCGGACCAGGAGTATATATTTGTGATGAATGTATCAAAGTATGTACAAATATTATAGAATTCGATGAATCAAAACCAGAAACAAAATATCAAATTTCTACAAATGATGAATTGCCAACACCGGAAGAAATCAAAAAAGTATTGGATGAATATATAATAGGTCAAGACGAGGCAAAAAAGACATTATCAGTAGCAGTATATAATCATTATAAAAGAATAAATACTGAAGAAGAAATTGATGATATCGAAATACAAAAAAGCAACATCCTATTATTAGGACCAACAGGATGTGGTAAAACATATTTAGCACAAACTCTTGCAAAAACATTAAAAGTGCCATTTGCAATCGCAGATGCTACAACATTAACAGAAGCAGGATATGTAGGTGAAGATGTTGAAAACATTTTATTAAAATTAATCCAAGCAGCAGACTACGATGTAGAAAAAGCAGAAACAGGAATAATTTATATTGATGAAATTGATAAAATATCAAGAAAATCAGAAAATCCATCAATAACAAGAGATGTATCAGGTGAAGGCGTTCAACAAGCATTATTAAAAATTGTAGAAGGAACAGTCGCATCAGTACCACCACAAGGTGGACGAAAACATCCACACCAAGAATCAATTCAAATAGATACTTCAAACATATTATTTATATGTGGAGGAGCATTTGAAGGACTTGATAAAATAATAGGTGACAGAATAGGAAAAAAATCAATAGGATTTGGCGCAACAGTACAAAGTTCAAAAGAAATAGATAAATACAGAATTTATGAAGAATTATTACCACAGGACTTATTAAAATTCGGATTAATACCAGAATTTGTAGGAAGATTACCAGTAATAGCAACACTAAGAGAGCTTGATAAAAATGCCCTAATCGAAATCATGACAAAACCAAAGAATGCTTTAACAAAGCAATATAAGAAATTGTTAAAACTAGACGGCGTAGAACTAGAATTTACACCAGATGCATTAGAATCAATGGTAGAAAAAGCAATTGAAAGAAAAACAGGAGCACGTGGATTACGTTCAATAATTGAAGATTCAATGAGAGATGTAATGTACGAAGTACCATCAAATAGCAAAATATCAAAATGCGTCATAACAAAAGATGTTGTAGAAAAGAAAGAAAAAGCAAAAATAGAAATAGACGAAAATAAAGAAGAAGTAAAAATACATCATCACAAAAAGAAAAATAAGAATAAATCTTCAAGAAACGAAGAAACAAGATAACAGAAAGGAAATGAAGACATGACAGCAAATGTAAATCAAGAACAATGCATTGGATGTGGCCTATGTGTAGGAATGGCACCAGAAATATTCAGAATGAATGACAACGGCTTATCAGAAGCATTCGGAGAAGTTACAGAAGCAAATCAAGAAGTTGCAGTAGATGCAGCTAACTCATGCCCTGTAGCAGCAATCACAGTTGAATAATTAAGAAAACATACTAAAGGCTCTAGTCACCGCTAGAGCCTTTTTTAAGGAAAAAAAGAGGAAACAAATGAATAATTCAAAAGAAAGATCATGGATAGAAATCAATACTAAAAACCTAGAATATAACATAAATCAAATAAAACAAATAATTCCTAAAACAACACAGATAATGGCGGTAGTAAAAGCAAATGCCTATGGACATGACAGCATAATAATATCAAAAAAATTACAAGAAATCGGAATAAACGACTTCGCAGTAGCAACTCTACAAGAAGCAATAAAGTTAAGAGAAAACAATATAACAGGAAATATCTTAATATTAGGTTACACAGAGCCAGAAGAATTGCAAAAAGTAATAGACAGCAATATAATGCAAACAATAGTAGATAACGATTACGCAAAATCAGTACTAAAAGCCAATCTACAGGGAAAGTTAAAATGCCATGTAAAAATAAACACAGGAATGAATCGTATAGGAGAATTCTACGACGATTTTGCAGCATTAAGCGAAATCTATCAAAATCCAGCATTACAAATAGAAGGAACATTCACACATCTATGTGTATCGGATTCAGATAAAATTGAAGATATAAACTTTACAAAAGAGCAAATAAATAGATTCGATAAAGCCATAGAATTCATCAAAAAACAAGGACTAAATCCAGGAAAATTACACACACAAGCAAGTTACGGAACAATAAATTATACAAATTGTAAATACGATTATGTCAGAATGGGAATTTTAATGTATGGAATAAACGCATCATATGATTGTTACAATAAATATAATGTAGATTTTAAACCAGTAATGGCAGTGAAATCAAAAGTAACCAGTATCAAATACATAAATCCAGAAGAAACCGTAAGTTATGGAAGAACATTTAAAGCAGATAATAAAATAAAGATAGCATCAGTCGGAATAGGATATGCAGATGGTGTGCCAAGAGCATTATCAAACATATTAATAGTAAAAATAAATAATAAAAAATATCATCAAATAGGCCGAATATGCATGGACCAACTAATGATAGAAATCAATGATGAGAATCCAATTGCAATAGGAGATGAAGTAATATTAATAGATCCAAATGAGCGTAAAGATTTAACATTGGAAGACTGGGCAAAACTAACAAACACAATAACTGACGAAATAATTTGTAAGTTTACAACAAGGTTAAAAAGAATAGAAATATAGGGGCTCCAAGAAAGGGGCTCCTTTTAAAAACACAAAAAAACACAAAAAAGTAACAAAATCATCCAAAAGTATTTACATAAAATACAAAAAGTGTTAAAATTGTAATATAAGTGAAATAAAAATGTAACAAAGGAGAACTGATGGAAGAAACTATTGATTTAAAAAATATTTTTAAGATGATGTGGGAAAAGAAATCAATCATCATCATAGTAACGATGATAGCAATACTATTAGGTTTTATATATTCATATAAATTTGTAAAACCAAAGTATACTGCAAAAGTACAAATCGTTCTGGTACAAATTGATAAAAATCAGGAAAAGAAAGCTAATATAGGAGCACTGACTCAGGCAGACGTAACAATTAATGATAAGATTATTTCTACATATCAAAAATTGTTAACAAATGATGATGTATTAACACAAGTAATAAAAAACACACAAATAGTAGATATAACACCAGCGGAATTAAAGAAAGCAACAACAGCTACAGTAGTAAGTAATACACAAATATTAGATATACAAGTAACAAACAAAAATGCCGAAAAAGCAGCAATTCTAGCTAATGAATTAGCAAAAGTATTCAAGGAAAAGATATATAATACTTATGGAATCGACAACGTATCCATAACCTTAGTTGCCGAAACTCCAAAAGAGCCAAGTAATATACACCATACTAAAGACATCTTAATGTTCACAATAGGTGGTTTGGTAATAGCGATATTCATAATATTATTAGTTAACTTCTTGGACAACTCAATAAAAACAGCAAGTGACATTGAAGATTTGGGATTAAACATACTTGCAGAATTCCCAGAAATCAAAGAAATGAAATCATTTGATGGAAACAAAGGAGGAAGCATATAATGTCAGAATTAATAACAAAATATGACCCAAAATCACCGATATCAGAGGTGTTCAGATTATTAAGAACAAACATTCAATACATTAATAAAGATGAAAAATCAACAGCAATAATGTTAACATCAACAACACCAGCAAACGGAAAAACATTCGTAACAGCCAACTTAGCTATCACATTAGCACAAGCAAACAAACGTGTAATACTAGTAGACAGTGATATCAGAAAGCCCCGTTTGCACAAAGTATTTGAATTAGAAAACACAATGGGATTATCGGATTATTTAAGAAATTCAAGTGATGGATTATATATCAGAAAAACAAATATAGAAAATTTATCAATAGTAACAGCAGGAACAATGGTAAACAACCCATCAGAATTAATAGGACAGGAAAAATTCAAAAAGACAATAGAAGCCCTAAAGGAAAAATATGACTATGTCATAATAGACAGTTCACCAATATTAATGGTAACAGACTCAATACTAGTATCAAGAGTAGTAGATGCAACAATATTGATTGCAATTTACAATAAAACTAGAATAGATGATTTAAAAAGTGCAGTAAGAAGAATAAACTATGTAGGCGGAAATGTAGCCGGAGTTGTAGTAAATAGAACTAAAGTAATATTAAGTCAATATAATACAAAATATTTCTATGGAAACACTATAGAAGTAAACAATAAATCATTAAGAATGAAAATAAAAAGATTTTTCTATAATCAAAAAGTAAAAAAAGCTAATAAAAATCAAGAGAGAATACAAACAAAAGAAGAAAAGAAACAAATAAAAGAAGAAAAAATAAAATCAATCGATAAAAATCAAAAAATGATTAATAAGATTAATATGAAAAATCAAGAACTAGAAAAAGAATTACTACAATTAAAAAAAGAATTAGAAAATCAAAAAAAAATCAAAAATGAAATTCAGCTAATAAAAAATGATGAGAAAGCTCCTAAAACTTCAAAGGAGCAAGAAAACAACTTAGCTAAAAAGCCTCAAACAAACAAAGCTCAAGTTGAATATGTTCAAATAAATAAGGAAAAAAACAACGACCAATTAAACAGCGTTAATGACTTTGCTAAAGCTAATAATGGGTCAACAAACAATTTTAAAGTTAATAATGGAATAGAGAACGAAATAAAGGAAAATGTAAAAAAGGAAAAGGCTCAAGAAACAGCTAATATTGAGTCAGTAGAACTAAATGTTCAAACAAAAATGAATTCATTAGATTATAATGATGAAAAAGCTAATAATGGAAAAAATAATAATGAGAAAACAAATAATGATACAATAAATAATGATACTGTAAATAATCAAATCAATACGAATACTTCAAACAAAGTAAAAACAAAGAACCCTAAAATAAACAACAATGCAAAAGTATTAAACAAATATATGGCAAATATATTGAAAGATATTAATAACGCATAAGGAACGAGACATGATAGATATACACGCACATATTTTACCAAGTATTGATGATGGTGCAAGAAATGCAAGCGAAACATTTGATATGATTAGAGAAGCGGAAAAAAACGGAATAACTGAGATTATCGCCACAAGTCATTATGTAAAAGACAAATATGATTTAAACAAAGAAAATAGAAAAATAATAATAGACTTAATAAATCAAAAGTTAGAAGAAAAGCAAATCAATGTCAAAATCCATGTCGGAGCAGAGATATTAATATACCCAGAAATGGTAGAAGATATAATAAAAGGTGAAGTTCCAACTTTAGGAGAATCAAGATATGTACTATTTGAACTACCATTCGTAGGAAAAGTAATTTATTTAGACAACATAATAGAAGAATTACTAAAAAACGGGTATAGACCAATCCTAGCACACCCAGAAAGATATGAAATTGTAAAAGAAAATCCAGGAATTATTGATAAATGGATAGAAAAAGGAGTATATTTACAAGGCAACATTTCAAGCATATAA
>JABCOX020000033.1 GCA_013333395.2 Clostridiales bacterium
TATTAATTTTGTTTTTTTATATTTTTTTTCTTTTTTCCTTTTTGCTGGAATCTTGCCGTTTTTTTTTATCATTAGATTTTTATATTCTTCCTCCGACCATCTAATCATTAATTCCCCCTTTAAACTCTATCTTTTTGACTAAAATTTATAGGCCTAGACACAATATCCCCTGTATTTATATCTTTTATACGAATAAGATTTCTGTTTCTTGGAAAGGCTTCAATATAACCATAGTTAGTCCTGAAATAAACATTAAAGTCATTTGTATATAAATATGATCCGGTTATCCATTTAGATCCTGCCTCATTACTTTTAACTCGGTATTCCTTACCAACAGTTAAATCGCTAAAATCCTTTAACATAGCGTTTCTTTGATTTCTTTTTATTAGCCATTTTCTTCTTTCATTGTTAATACCGTACTCTTTCTGCAGTTCTTCTTTTTTATCCAGTTCTACCTTTTGTTTCCTTATGTTGCATCTTCTTACGATAACTGCTGACCTGCTTCTAATATTTCCAAACTTATTTAAAAACTTCTTATATAATTCGTTTTGGTTGTCATCTATATTGTTTCTAATTAGTTCATCCTCTTCCTCGGTCCACATAAAAGCATTATTACTTCTATTGCCGAATACCTCCTGCAAATTGTGTTCTCTTATTAATCTAACTCTTTTTTCTCTTATGGCTTCATAAGACCTTGTATCCCCTACCTCTTTTTTAAACAGGGCAACAAGAGTATCTATATCATGATGAAGATTATTTAATACAAAGTCTAGCTCTTCTTTCTTCCAACGCTTACCAGTCAATGATATCATCCCTCTTTCTTTTATGTATTTTTATGCTATTTCATAGTATTAACCAGCGTACCTAATAACATTGTCGCTAACATACCATCTATATTAGGATCTGTTCTTTTGCCATATAATGCGGAGTCCATAAAATCGCAAAACTTTTTAAATTCTTCTGTTTCCTTATGATTTATCATTAACTCTGATATATGCCAACCATTTATAACGTATGTATATCCATTTCCAATGATTCTGTTCTTTAATTTCTCTATTTTATGAGCATTATTTTTTAACTCATCCATACAAGAATTGAAAGTTATTCCATCATACATTGCCCCTACCTTTAAATCATTTCTTATAATAACAACATCTCCAACATTATATCTAGGTTTAACATCCGTTTCTTTTTCTTCTTTTCCTGTAGGGCTATCGGCATCATCTTTAAATAGTTTTTTCGGCTTTTCTGTGCCTTTTTCACTCTCTCCTGCTATTCCAGTACTACCATAACCATCATCACCCCTTACAGACGCTTCTAGCGTGTCAGACTCAATAAAGTTACCATGCTCCACCTTAGCTATTACCATCTGGGCTATCTTGTCCCCTATTTTTATCTTATAATACTTGTCTGATACGTTTTGAATAATTACAGCAACCTCACCTCTAAACCCGCTATCTATAGTAGCAGGGCTATTAGGTATTCTTAATGGTGTTTTAAGGCTGTTACCTGATGTTGGTCTAATCTGTACATCATACCCTACAGGTACGGCCATCTTAAAGCCTACCCCACATAATACAGTCTTAAATGGTGCTATTGAGTATCCATCCGGATTCTTAATTTCCTCAAACTCTCCCTTATTATTTAAAGCCTTTATATTACTTATAAATAAGTCTGCCCCTGTATCCTCTGTCCCATGTGCGTATTTTGGTAATATTGCGTTGTCCCTTATCTTCTGTATCTTTATATCTAACATTTATTTGTCTCCTTCTCTGCAAATACATCCTTTTTCCATGTCATAATATATCTTTATTCCATACTTCCTATACAGCCTATTTTGAATGTCAGTTATTCTGTTTGAGTCCTGTTCAGCACTCTTTAATAACTTCAATTGTTCAGTTATAAACCTGTTTAACCTAGTCTTTCCCCATCCCATATCTGATAGTGCCTGTAATGATAGGGATGTTAAAGCTAGAAATACCATGTCGAATTGTTCTTCTGATTTTTCTTGTACAATACGATTTATATCTTCATCCGATATTAAACGCATATGCAACTCTTTAGGCTGCTTACCGTCTTTTACTTTCTTAACAAGCTTACTGCGTTGTTTAGCATTTAGCGTTGGTTTAAAATTTAGTATCCTTTCCGGTATTTTGGCATTAGGCAGGTTCTTCCCTTGTTCCCATTGCCTCAACTGTGCAACCTTTATTTTTAACTGTTCTGCAAACTGGTCTTCAGATAGGGAGTAAAACTCCCTAATTTTCCGTATATTGGCCCCAGTTGCTTTCTTATCAAATAAATTCACGTCATTATTTCCCCCCTATGTATAACAGCTTTTTATATATCCATTTTTAGTTGTTCTACTATTTTTACATTTAACATTTCATCCTTAGCCCTTTTATAAAATGTTTTATCTATTTCAAAACCATAACAACTTCTATTTAACTCTAAGCATGCCCTTAGTGTTGCACCACTTCCACATACCGGATCTATAACCACATCCCCCTCATCTGTAAATATTTCTATTAGCTGTTTTAACACATTTACAGGTTTCTGTGTTGGGTGTATTTTAGGGTAGATATTTTTGTTATCCCTGTTCCAGTTAAAATAATTAAAAACCATTTTGCCTTTGCCGGTTTCCTTCTTTCCATTATTGAATTTAGGTAATTTATCCCTATATAGTACAACTGCATGCTCTGTAGCCCCTACGATTTTCATATTAGCTTTTAGCACTTGTGCAGAATAGTTTTTTATAAAGTGAATAGGGTACCAGTTTTTGAATCCATGTTTTCTTCCAAACTCTACTACTGTTGGTATCTGTTCAAATGCACAAAATACTATCATGGCCGGTGCCTTTCCTTTTTCTTTAGGCTCTTTAATTAACAACCTACTGCAAAAGTGCATATATTCTGCAATTTTGAAATATCCATCTGTGTTAAAGAACGTTGAATTAGCTTTTTTACTCTCGCCCTTTTTATTATCCCCTCCGTTATACCATAAAGGGTTACTCGCATATGCGTTTTTACCTAGGTTATAAGGTATATCAGCTATTACTAATTGAGCCTTTGGTATTCCGTACTTTTTATAGTTTTGAAAATTATCATTGTATATTTCTATTTTTGTCCTTCTCTTGTGTTGCATTACTTCACCTCTTAGAATGGTACATCGTCATCATCTACAGCACTAAATTCAGCCGGTGCCTCTTGCGGTGCTTGTTCGCCCTGTTCAGCCTTTGGCTTGCTTTCTAATGCCTGTATATTCCTACCTGCCACCTTTGTGAATGTCCTTTTTTCGCCCTCCGGTGTTTCGTACCTATCAACCCTGATAGACCCCTGTACACCTACTAACCTACCTTTGGTAATGTAGTTAGCAACAAACTCTGCAGGCTTACCCATTATCTCTACCGGGATGA
>JABCOX020000034.1 GCA_013333395.2 Clostridiales bacterium
AATGTGATTATTGAATTTTCATCATCTATTAAATCTTCGTCTTCTACTTCGCCTTCTGCTTTAACGATTTTTGTTAATCTTTCATCACCATATTTTTCAATCATTTCTAGTGATTCTTCTTTAATTAAATTAAATACTAATTTCTCGTCCGCTAAAATTGCTCTTAAATGTTCGATTAATTTTAATAAATTTTGATATTCTTCTTCAATCTTTTCTCTTTGTAATCCAGATAAAGTTTTTAATCTCATATCCAAAATTGATTGTGCTTGAATGTCGTCAAGTCCAAATCTTTTCATCAATTGTTCTTTTGGATCATCATATGATCCTCTAATAACTTTTATTACTTCATCAATGTTATCAATTGCTATTCTTAAACCTTCTAAAATGTGAGCTCTAGCTAATGCTTTATCTAACTCAAATTCAGTCCTATTAATTATAACTTCTTTTCTATGTTCAATAAAATGTTCTAAACATTGTCTTAATGTTAAAATCTTAGGTTCACCATTTACTAAAGCTAACATGATTGTTCCAAATGAAAGTTGTAATTGTGTATATTTATACAATTTATTTAGCACTATTTGTGCATTTGTATCTCTTTTTAATTCGATTACAACTCTAACCATTTCTTCTCTATCAGATTCATCTCTAACTTCTGATATGCCTTCGATTTTTTTATCTCTTGCTAATTGATTTATTGCAATAATTAAATTAGCTTTATTTACTTGATATGGTAATGATTTTATTATGATTTTTTGGCGATTTCCTGACATTTCTTCAATCTCAGCTTCACCTCTCATCATTATTTTACCTGTTCCTGTTAAATATGCTTCTCTGATTCCTTCTCTTCCTAGGATTAATCCTCCTGTAGGAAAATCAGGTCCTTTTACTATTTTTAATAATTCTTCATCGCTTACTTGATCTTCATCAATTAATTTGATGACTGCATTTAATATTTCTGTTAGATTGTGTGGTGGAATATTAGTAGCCATTCCTACTGCTATACCTGATGATCCATTTACTAATAGAGCTGGTAATCTTGTTGGTAGTACAGTTGGTTCTTGTCTAATTCCATCAAAGTTTGGCATAAATTTAACTGTATTTTTTTCAATATCTGCAAGCATTGTTTCAGAAATTTTTGACATTCTTGCTTCTGTGTAACGGTATGCAGCTGCTCCATCACCATCAATTGATCCAAAGTTTCCATGTCCATCAACTAATGGATATCTCATTGTAAAGTTTTGAGCAAGTCTTACCATTGCATCATATACTGATGAGTCTCCATGTGGATGGTATCTACCTAAAACGTCTCCTACAGTTGTTGCAGATTTTCTATATGGTTTATCTTTTGTTAAACCATCTTCGTACATTGTATATAAAATTCTTCTATGCACTGGTTTTAAACCATCTCTTACATCTGGTAAAGCACGTTGAACTATAACACTCATGGCATAGTCAATATATGCGGTTTTCATTTCTTCAACAATTTCTCTATCTACTATTGTTCCTTCATTATATTCTTCGATATTGTTATCTTTGCTCATTTCTAACCTCGCTTTTTTAACTCTTTTAACATTATACTAAACCAGATTTTAAAATGCAACCTAAAAACAATTTTTTTGTTGATTTTTCAAATGTTTTCGGATTTTTATTTTTCTAATAAACTAGTCGTTTTGCTAGATTAATTTCTTCTTCTGATAAATTAAAATCTCCCCCTTTTCTTTCTATTATTTTATATAAATTTTCAATTTTTCTAGCTTCTTTTATTGTTGTTTCTATTGGAAAAAGTGCTTTGATATTTCTTTGAATATTGTTTGTTTCTCTCCTGATTCCTTCAAAATCTCTTTGTTCGTAATAATCATTCCATCTTTCTATATTTTTATTTAATGTTATTACTTTCCTAAATTGATCTTCAAATTCGGATTCAATATTTGATTTTATTGAATCTGCTATTATTTCTTTTCCTCCATTTATAATGTCTTTAACGTTTTCTGGTATCAATCCTTTTCTGTTTGCAAGGTTTAAAGCAAAACTTAATCCTCCTGAAATGGTATCAATTATTCCTCCATTTCGTACTACATTTCTTGCTTGATTTAAATTATCGAAATGTCCTGTAGCTATTCCTATTACACTTTTTCCTAAATCAATTGTTGAATTTATTGCTTGTTTTATTGTAGCTCCCAGCCCTTCTTTGATTAGTGTGTCCTTTAGACCTATTACTTGATCTTCTATAAAGTTTGGTAATAGTGCTCTTATTCCTAAATTTATTCCTGTATTTATAGCTTTTCCTAGCATTGTGTCTAAAAATTTATTTTGTTTCTGACCTATATTTTGATCTTGTTGAATTTGATTTTGATTTGTTAAATTTAAAGTTTGTGTTAGTGTATTCATTTTTTCTCCTATTCTATTAATTCTTGTTCAAATTTGTCGGAATTAATTTTGGTTAATATATGATCTTTGCCTACGAAAAACAGACATTCTCCTTTTCTTAATGATTTTATTTCTATTTTTTCTTTTTGATTAATATCTATATACTTTTCTAGTGTTTTGATATTTTCTTCTTCTAAGCTAAAAAATAGTTTTAATTCTGAATTGTTTAAAATACTTTTTCCATATGCTCCTTCCTCTAGTGAAAATAAATCTGATACATCTTGTGTTATTGCTGTAGCTCCACCTCCATATTTTCTTATTGTTTTAAATATTTTATATATAAAGCTCGCAGTTTCTTTGTTTGAAGTTACTCCTATTAGTCTCCATATTTCATCTAAATAAATTATTTTTCGGGAATTTCTATCTTTTTTTATTTTATCCCAAAACAGTTCTATAAATATGTACATTCCGTATTGAATATTTTCTTCACCAAGCTCATATATATCACCTATTATTAACTTATTATTTAATTCTATGTTTGTATAATTATTAAAACATTTTAATGATCCTGTTATGAATGGTTCTATTTTTTTCTTCATTTTTTCATTTAACTCTTTATATAAATCTTCTAAAATTGGCATATCTGTATTTGTCTTAAATTTATTATTTTTAAATAATGAATTATCATTAAAATCAATGTTTTTATTTTTATAGATTTTTATTATTTTATTTTCTAATTCAGTTCTTTCTTCTTCTGTTATGTCTTTAAATATTAATTTAAAAAATCCTATTAATTTATTTAATTTTGTTGCTAGATAACCTTCTTCATTTTCCTCTAGGGAATCTTCTCTTATATCGAATATATTTATATATGTTTTTGATGCTGGTCCGATTTTTATCAAGCTGCCATTTAATGATTTTGAAATTTTTTCATATTCTCTTTCTGGATCTATTATGTATTGATTTATATTTAATATATAATTTCTTAATATTTGTATTTTTGTAAAATATGATTTTCCTGATCCCGATGATCCAAATATGCATGTGTTTGAATTTTTATATTTTTCTCTGTCAAATTTATCTATTATTATTAGTGAATTACTATTAATGTCTGTTCCATATAATATTCCTTTTTCATCATATATTGTTGATGTTATGAATGGATAGGTTCCTCTTATTCCATCTGTCAATATATTTTTCTTTACGGCTTTCTTAATATCGTCATTATTTTTATTTAATGGTAAATTAGCTAATATTGTTTGTTCCTGTCTAAAATATGATTTTTTTGATTTTAATCCACTATTTTGCAATATTTCTTCAATTTTATTTATTTGATTTTTTAATTCTTCTTTATTTTTTGAGTATGTTGTTATGTATGTATAAAAATATAATAATTGTTGATTATTTAATTGCATTTCTTTTCGTATATATTGTGCATCTTCTAAACTGCTTTTTGCTATATCAATATCGATTCTTGAATTATTTATTTTTTCTAAATCGACTGTTGTATTTCCTATATTTCTTGCTATTTCTTTTATTATTTTATATTGATTATTTTTTTCTATATATATTGAAATTAATATATTTTCATTTGTTTCTAAAATATTTTTAAATATTAATTCTTGAAATATTCTATTATAATTTATTATTAATAAACTTGAAAAAAACATTCCATCAATTTCTATATATTGTGGATTTGTTAAATTAATATATAATGGATTTTTTTCTTTTATTTTATTCATCTCCTGTTATTAATGTTGTTTTTATTAATTCTTCTATTTCATTTTTATTTAATTTTTCTGTTTGATTTTTACATTGATTTAATTGCTCATTTATTTTTAATATAATCTCTTTTAATTTTTCTTTATTTTTATTTTTTATTATTAAATAATATTCTTTATTTGTTGTCTTTTTATTATTATTTAATTTTTCTAAATAATTAATATATTTTTTTGAAATTATTGAATTATTATTTTCAAGAATATATTTTTTATTTTTTTCTAAATTAATTTTTTTATTTTTTATAAATATTTGTATTTCAATTTCTAAATTAGAAAAAATTTTTTTATAATTATTTAAAATAACTTCTTTTTCTATTTCTGATTTTAAATTAAAATTTATTGGTATTATTTTTAATATATAAATATATTCTTTTTGAATATTTTTTATGATGCAATCTACATAAATAATTTCAATTTACA
>JABCOX020000035.1 GCA_013333395.2 Clostridiales bacterium
ACAGGGATCGCCGGGACTTCTATGCGGAAATCATACAGGAAGCTGCCAGACAGGATAAACAGCGGTAAGGAGGCTATTCCATGAAATTATCTGCTATTGCCTTGAAAAATCTGAAACGGAACTTCTCTTTCTATTCCCTGTACCTGTTTTCCGTTTCCTTTGTCCTGATGATTTACTTCTGCTTTACCTCTTTTTCCATGAATCAAGTGATTATGGAAAAAATATCTTCGGATGGTCGGGTAGAAACCATGTGCCAAACAGTAGCGGTATTCATTGTGGCTTTTGTGATTTTCTATATGTTCTACTCCAACAATTTTTTCATGCGAAGACGGATGAGAGAATTAGGAATTTATTCTCTGCTGGGGTATCGAAAATCTGCAATGTTGGGGCTATTGACCTTTGAGAATATCTTTATTTGTTTTGGCGGTATGGTTCTCGGTATTCTGACAGGCAGTGTCCTCCACAAAGGAGTTATCGCCGGAATCGTCGCACTTTTAGGAATTACCATAGATCAGGCTGCAATCCCTTTGATTTATCCGGCAGCGGTAAAGTCAATCCTATCATTTGTTGTTGTGGTTTTGATTACATTGACATTATCCAATGCAAGATTGCTTCAAAAGTCCACCCTTCTTGATTTAGTACGGCTGGAAAAGAAAACGGAAAAACCCATTCGAGTTCATTTTATCACTGCATTTATAGGCTTATCCTGTCTGCTCTGCGGATATGGGCTTGCCCTTGATATAATGCGGGGAAGGAAATCTGTTTGGTACACCATCGGATTTTCCCCTATTGCGTTGCTGACAATGCTTCTGGTGGTTGCCGGAACTATATTCTTTATTTACTCTTTTTTGCCATACGCCTGCCAGAAAATCCGGCAGAAGAAAAGTTCTCTGTATCGGGCAAATACCATTATCGTGGTTCCTAAATTTATGCACCGCATCCGTTCCAATGCGAAGTCTTTAATTCTGCTGATTTTATTATCAGCAGGAACATTGGCAATTTTGGGAGCAACGGTATTATCCGTGTGGTATCAGCTGGAAGCCTTGGAGCGGATTATTCCATCTGCTATGGAGTTCCGAATTACAGATGATAAGGAAAAGCAACACGCCTTAGATGCACTGGATCAGGCAATCGGCAATGGGGCATACCAAAGCCATGAAACCACATTGCTGAAAGTAACTGCAACATCAGAAAATCTTCCGGTAGAATATGACATCAGTGCAGAAAAAGGACGCATTCCGGGATTTGAATGTATGAGTCAGTCGGACTACTTTTCAGTTATGCAATTACAGGGGAAAGAACCGCCCTTCCAGGAACTTGCCGACGATGAATGTATTCTGATAAAATACCGTCCGGATACGAATCAAGACGATATTGGAGCCAAATACACATTGACAGTAGCAGGAAACAATGTTTCAACGGTTACTGTCCGGGAAACCTGCCTGCAAAATGCTCTGGGCTTTGGAAACAGCGTTGGAACTTTGGTTGTTTCCGATACGATGTATCATGCTCTGAACCAGTGGAACCCAGAGAAAATCCGGGTAGTCAGCATTGATGGCGAAAATATGCGCTCTAATGAACAAGCATATCTGGCACTAAAAGAAGCTATACCGGAAAATCCATATCTTGTGTCTGCATGGCAGCGGCAGGATGAATTGATTCGGGAAAACAGCTCTACCTTTTTACTGATTTGTTTTGCAACGGTTATCTTCTTGATTGCAACAGGAAGCATATTATATTTTCAAAATATATCCTCTGTTTCCTATGACAAATCCGACTATGAAATTATGCGGCGGATGGGGTACAATGAGAGCATGATAAAGAAATCCGTAAGGCGGCAAGTCCAGATATACTATATCATTCCGTATGTGATAGGATTGCTGCATAGCATTTTTGCCATTACCTGCTACAAATCAGCTTTAATGGATGACTTGCTTGGGAAAAGCAGTGCTGTATTGGTTCCGTTTCTGTTTTCAATCGCAGTATTTTCTGCTATCTATGTAATTTATTATCAGTTGACCAAACATTCTTGTTATAAGATTGCCTTGAATTAAGGATAGCGGCTGGTATCCAAATGGGTGCCAGCCGTTTAGCTGTTCAAAAAGGTTTAAGATCAAAGATCACTAAACTTGAACTTATAGAGAAACAATAGTATAATGAAAAAGAACGGAGGTGGACACATGAAAAACGCATACCTTTCCCGGCAGATATTCTTCGCTTTCAATCAGCTTGCAATCATCTGCTATCTTGGATTTATGGCAGCACAGAATGATTTTATACAGCAAAATTCCTTTGTTCCTTTCCTGCTGCTTTCACTCCTGATTTTTGATGCGGAATATATTTCCTATAAAAACGTAAAAGTCAACAAAACCTTAAATCACTTTTCCTTGCTATTGTTATTGCTGGGCTGGCAATTCCTGCTGTATCTTTTTGATTTCCGTCCAATATCAGATATAGTATCAACGGTGTTGCTCCCTATTTGTTTCTATCAGTCGATTTATTTTGTACAGGCATTCTTATTTCAAGAATCTGCTTACCGAGGGCAAAAACCGCTTCTTGCCTTTTTGAAAACTTCCTGTATCATAACTGTACTCTGCTTCTTTATTTCAAATCGTGCTTTTTTTGCAGCCTATCAACTACAAGTCCTTCTTTCAACCATGACCCTTATCATCGTAGGCATCATGCAGAGAAAGCGGATC
>JABCOX020000036.1 GCA_013333395.2 Clostridiales bacterium
AGTCCTGCTGGTCATCAAACGAAAAACTCAGTTTGATATTCCCGCCGATTTGATCCGGGTAGATAACTAGGTCAGCTGTTTTGTTTGCAGGATCCGCAAAGACATCAACAACTAATTGATCATCCGAATCTTTTTTGATTGGCAACGATACACCAGTATCATCCCCATCTTTGGGATAGGCTAGAAAGCTAGCCTTCCGGTTTCCTAAAAAGTACATAAGATACCTCCTTTAAAATTTGTTATAACTATTATTATATAACAAAATATACAAAAAATCAACCAAAAGTTTAAAAAGGCAAAACGTATAAAGTAAACAAATATTGACTTATAAAACAAAAAGTGATAAAATTTGAAAACGATTATCATTTTCAAATAATGCGCGGAGGAATAAAATGAATAAGTATAATACAAAACAACAAGAGCTAATTTTAAATTATTTAAAACAAAATCATGAAAAAGACCTATCTGCACAAATGATAGTTAACTACATAATTAAAAAGAATAAACAATGTAGCCAAACTACCGTATATAGGCAATTAAAAAGATTAGTTGAAGCAGGGGTTGTAGACAAATACTATATCGATAGCAATTCTGTAAGTAGTTATTACAAATATATTAAAGACGATAAATGTAAAGAACATATCCACTTTAGGTGTGAAAAATGTGGAAAAACAATGCATTTAGAAAACGATGACTTAGAAAAAATCGAAACAGCATTAGAAAAAGAATATAAAGTAAAATTAGATCCAAGTAAAACAGTCTTATATGGACAATGCAATGGATGTATTTAATAAAATAAGGAGAAAGAAAAAATGAGAGTATCTTTTTTAGGAAAAGGTGGAAGTGGTAAAACAACATTATCAACTTCATTTATAAAATTTTTAGAAAGTAAAGATGAAAAAGTATTAGCGATAGACGCTGACATAAATGTACACTTAGGGCAAAGTTTAAATATGGAAACTAAGTATTTAGGAGATGATTTTGAAGAGATTTCAAAATATTTAGAAAGAAATAATAAAATAATTATAGGAACAACACCACCAACAAAGGATAGTACATTTATTAAGCCATCACTTGATGATGAATTTTTTAAGAAATTTGCAACATTTAAAAATAAAAATTTAGCATTACTAACAGTTGGAACATATACTGATAAAAATGTAGGATATGCTTGTTATCACAGCCAATTAGGGAGCGCAGTTTTGATATATAATCGCTTGTTAGATAATGATAAATTGACAGTAATAACTGACTCAACAGCTGGAGTTGATAGTGTGGGAACAAGTATGTTCTGTGTTTCAGACATCAACGTTTTTGTTGTAGAACCAACAAAGAAAAGCATTGATGTATATAAAGATTTTGTAGAAATAACAAAAAAATATAAAATAAATAATTATGTAATAGGAAATAAGGTTAGAAATCAAGATGATATAGAATTTATCAAATCACAAATAGATGAAAAAAATATTTTAGGATTTGTCAAAGATTCAGAATATCTAAGAAAATATGAACAAGGAAATGAAGAAGAATTTAATAGCTTTGTTTTAGACAATAATGAAATAAATGAAAAAATATTTGAGTTGCTAAAATCAACAAAAAAAGACTGGAATAATTATTATGAAATTCAAAAGCAAGTATATAAAGACGATTGTGCTGAGTGGTATAGCCAATTTTATAATAAAGATTTAACAGAATACATTGATCCAGAGTTTAGTTATGAGGAAGTGATAAGATGTTTAAATTTACACCAAAATTAAATCAAGAGACAAGGGATATAATTGAAAACAAAGAAAAATTAAAAGAATTAGCTAATTGCTATGGATCACCATTAAATATATTGTTTCCAAATGTCATGGATAAGAATATAAGTAATTTTAAAGAGACACTAAAGGAACATCACCTTTCTGGAAAAATATATTATGCACATAAATGTAACAAATCAAATTCGTTTTTAAAGCAAGCACTACAAAACCAAATAAATGTTGATGTAGCTTCATTAGAGGAACTAAAATCAGCATTATCAAATGGATTTACAGGAGATAGAATCGAAGCAACAGGACCTAAAAATGATGATTTTATTATTTTGGGAATAAGACATAACATTATTTTTAACGTTGATAATTTAGAAGAAATAAAGAAAATTAATTATTTTAAAGAAAAGATTCAAACAAAAAACAAAATAAGAATTTTATTAAGGTTAAACGGATTTAAGTCAGAAGAAACCAGAATCATAAATAGAAATAGTAGATTTGGTACACCAAAAAGCCAAGTAAATAAATTGATAGAATATGCGCAAGAAAACGATAAAAATCTAGAAATAATAGGAATATCATTTCATTTAGACACAGTAAATGTAAAAGAAAAAATATTAGCAATAGAAAATTGTATTGAAATATTTGAAGAAATGTTTGAAAAAGGCCTAAATCCTTATGTTTTAGATATAGGTGGAGGCTTTAAAGTCAATTACATAGAAAGCAAAGAAGAATGGAGTGAAAGCATAAGTGAATTAAAGGAAGCAATATTATCAGGAAATAATGATTTAACATGGAATAATACATCTTTTGGATTAAGAGTTGAAAAAGGAGTATTAAGAGGAATTTTAAATATTCATGATTATTACAATGAGATAACCGGAAACCAATTATTAGATGAAATATTATCAAGTCGATTAACTAAATTTCAAAACAGAGAAATAGGTGAAATATTGAGTGAAAATATGATTGAACTATATATAGAGCCAGGTTGTAGTCTTTTAGATGGAGCAGGGATAAACATAGCAAAAGTGAATTTTGTAAAAGAAAATGAAAACGGAGATTATTTAGTCGGATTAGATATGAAAAGATCCGATTTATTAATTGGAGAACAAGAAATGTTTGTTGACCCAATATTAATAAGTGATTCCAAAGAAGAGAGTAATGGAAAAGGAGTCTTCTTTATAGGAAATCTTTGTATGGAAAATGACATTATTTTCAAAAGAAAAATATTTACAGACAAAATACCACAAAGTGGAGATTTAGTAGTTTTTGCAAATACTGCAGGATATTTTATGGATTTTGATCAATCACATACAATAAAGCAAAAAATTGCAACAAAGGTAGTAGCTATTTTTGAAAATAGAAAAACAATTTTCTATATGGATGAAAATTATGAACCATTAAAATGCTCAAAGGAGGAATAAACAAGTGTTATATAAGAGTGTAACAGAATTAATAGGAAACACTCCATTAATCGAAATAAGCAAAGAAATAACAAAATTAAAAAATATCAATGTATATGCTAAATGCGAATTATATAATCCATTTGGTTCCCTAAAGGATAGGGCAGGATACGCAATGCTTAAAGATGAGATTCAAAAATTAAAAGAAAATAATATGACAGTAATCGAATCATCAAGTGGAAATACAGCCAAAGCATTACAAATTATATGCAGTATGAATGGAATTCCATTTAAAACTGTTACCAACAGAATAAAAATACCAGAAACAAAGGAAATTTTGAAAGTAGCCGGTGCAGAAATAGAAGAATTACCGGGACTATCAGAATGTCCAGATCCAACAGACCCAAATGACCCAGTTGCATATATTGAAAGAATTGTATCTGAAAATCATAATAAGTACTATCACACAAATCAATATACAAATTTAAAAAATCCCAAAGTGCATTATGAGCATACAGGTAAAGAAATATATGAAGATCTTGGAAAAGTAGATTATTTTTTTGGAACGCTTGGAACAACTGGATCTTCAAGAGGAACAATTGAGTATCTATTAGAAAAAAATAAAAATTTAAAAAAGATTGGGATAATTGCAGAAAAAGGAGACACAATTCCAGGAATAAGAAATAAAGACGAAATGTACGAAGTAGGAATATTTAATAAATCATTATATGATGAAATAGTATTAGTTAATTCCGATGAAGCCATTGAAGAAATGCTAGTCCTTAATAGAAAATGTGGAATTTTAGGAGGGCCTACCAGTGGAGCAGCATTTAAAGGAACACTAAAATATTTGAGAGAAATAGATGATAAGTTAAAAGAACCAGCAAATGCAGTGTTTATAGCATGTGACAGAATGGAATGGTACATGTCATATATTAAGAAAAGAAGACCGGAAATATTTGATTCAGAAATAAAGAGAGAAACGATTCGAACATTAACAGAAGAAGATATGAAATATGCTAAAACAATAGATATTAATAATGCAGAAGAATGGATTGAAAAAAACAATCCAACCATAATTGACTTAAGGGGAAATTTAGCTTATAAAAATGGACACATAGCAAATGCTATCAATATTACAGATATCTTTTTTGAAGATTTAGTAGATAATGGTACGCCATTTTCAAAAGAAAACTCAGTACTATTAGTATGTAGTATAGGGGATAAGTCAAAGAAATTTAGTAGTTTATTGAATAAAAAAGGAATGAATGCATACGGCTTAGAAAATGGAATGACAGCTTGGAGAGAAAATTCACTTCCAGTAAAAAGGAGTCTTAGAGAAGGAATAATATAATGAAGACAAATGATTGCAAAATCAATACAAATAATATAAGCACAGAAAAAATAAGACAAATGGAAGAATTACGAAAAGATTTTCTAATATTAAATTCGAATATTGTTTATTTAGATAGTGCAGCAACATCTCAAAAGCCAAAGCAAGTTATCGATGAAATTAATAAATATTATTTAGAATATTGTTCAAATATAGGCAGAGGGAATTATGATTGGGCAAGAAAAGCAAATAAAAAAGTAGAAGGAACCAGAAAAAAAGTTGCAAAATTTATTAATGCTAAAGAAAATGAAATAATATTTACGTCAGGAGCAACTGACAGTTCAAATTTGATTGCATATTCATACATGTTAAATAATTTACAAAACAACGATGAAATAATGCTTTGTAAAGAAGATCGTAAATCAACAATTCTTCCTTGGATGAATTTGATAAATATACTAAATAAATTCAAAATTAATATAATTGAAAAAGAAATATTGATTGATGTTGAAGGAGATTACATAGAAGATGATTTAATTTCTAAAATAAATGAAAAGACAAAAGTAGTGGTTTTAAGCCATATTCACAATGTGTATGGTTTAGAAATGGAAATAGAAGAAATTATACCTAGAATTAGAATAAAAAATCCAAACTGTAAAATAGTATTGGACTGTAGCCAAAGCGTAGGACATATCAATATAGATGTAAAAAAACTTGATGTAGATTTTGCATATTTTTCAGGCCACAAAATGTTTGCAGAAACAGGAATAGGCGTATGCTATATTAAAAGTAAGAATATAAAAGAAATGAAAGCTTATAAAGTAGGCGGAGGTACAGAGAAGGAAGGAATATCGACAAATAAAGCTTCGGAAATACTAGAAGCAGGAACACAAAATATAGCGGGTATAATTTCACTAGGTTCAGCAATTGATTATATAAATAAAATAGGGATTGAAGATATTGAAAAATATATGCTATACTTAACTAGATATTTATATGAACAGTTGAAATTAATCCCTAATATAGAATTTTCAAAAGGTATAGATAAACGTAGTTGCATACTAGGATATGGAATTATAACATTTAAAATAGAAGGAATAGATAGTTCTGAATTAGGCGAAATTTTAAGTGATTATGGAATATATGTAAGAACTGGAGATTTTTGCAAAAGCGGCAAATCAGATGATTCAATAAGAGTAAGCTTACATGTATATAATAACAAAGAAGATATTGATAAGTTAATAAACATTATAAAATACATTTTGTCAGAGCTATAAGAAAACAAGTCCCTGGGATTCAAGTATTCCAGGGACTTATTGTTTCTTGAATAAAATGTGAATTCTAGATGATTATTAAATAAAAAATATTGACCATTAAACTTTAATTGTATACAATCTAAATGTAAGCAAGAAGAAAAGAGGAGTAGAATGGAAGAGTATGATTTATTGAAATTGAGCAACCAAGTTTGTTTTCCTTTATATGTAGCATCAAAGGAAATTATTAGAAAATATAATAAATTTTTAAAAGAATTGGATTTAACATATACACAATACATTACAATGATGGTAATGTGGGAAGTTGAAAAGGAAAATGTTAAAGATTTAGGAGAAAAAATATACCTAGATTCAGGAACATTAACACCGCTTTTGAAAAAGTTAGAACATAAAGGATATTTAAAACGCGAAAAAGCAAAAGAAGACGAAAGAAATTTATTAATAACTCTAACACCAGAAGGTAAAGCATTAAGGGAAAAAGCAAAACGCATACCAATTGAAATGATGAAATGCATAGACTTGCCATTGGACGAATTAATGAAATTAAAAAATACATTAAATAAAATTATTGGAAAAAAATGATGAATATATATGATTATAAAGTAGAAAAGCCAAATGGCGAATATCTAGAATTAAAAGAATTGCAAGGAAAAGTAATTTTAATAGTTAATACAGCAACAGGTTGTGGATTTACACCACAATATAAAGAATTAGAAGAAATGTATGAAAAATTTCATGATAAAGGTTTGGAAATAATTGACATACCATGTAATCAATTTGCAGGACAAACACCTGGAACAGATGAAGAAATACATGAATTTTGTGCATTAAAATATAATACAAAATTTGAACAAATGAAGAAATCAGACGTAAATGGAGAAAATGCAATTGAGTTATTCAAATATTTAAAAAGCCAAAAAGGATTTGAAGGATTCGGAAATAGTCCAAAAGCATTAGCAATGTCAGTAATGCTAAAATCAATTGACAAAGATTATAAAAATAATCCAGAAATCAAATGGAATTTTACAAAATTTTTAGTAGACAGAAACGGAAATATTGTAGAAAGATTTGAACCAACACATAATATGAAAGATGTAATGGCAAAAGTAGAAAAATTGATAGAAGGTGAATAAATGGAACAATTTGATATAATTATAATAGGTGCAGGAACAGCTGGAATGACAGCAGGAATATATGCTGCAAGAGCAAATAAGAAAACGTTAATTTTAGAAGGTAAAAACTATGGTGGGCAAATAATAAATACGCCAGATA
Organism: Clostridiales bacterium; assembly: GCA_013333395.2. Lineage (GTDB taxonomy): Bacteria > Bacillota > Clostridia > TANB77 > CAG-508 > CAG-793. Next base: position 7,037 of record JABCOX020000036.1, read on the forward strand.
TTGAGAATTTCCCAGCATTAAACCATATTTCAGGAATTGAATATGCAACTAATTTATATAATCAAGTAAAAGAATTAGGCGTAACTTATAAGAGGGAAGAGGTTCAAAATATAACTGAAGATAGAGTAGTTACAACAAACAAAAATCAATACCAAGCAAAAGCAGTTATAATCGCAACAGGAACACAAAACAGAAAGCTGGGCTTAGAAGGAGAAGATAATTTAGTAGGTAGAGGTATCTCATATTGTGCAACATGTGATGGAAGATTCTATAAAGGTAAAAATGTTGCCGTTATAGGTGGTGGAAACACTGCAATTGAAGATGCGATTTATCTATCAGATTTAGCAGATAAGGTATATTTAATCCATAGAAGAGAAGGCTTTAGAGCAGATCAAAAAGCTTTAGAAATCTTAAGGTCAAAGGAAAATGTTGAGTTTATTTTAAATAATAAACCACATAAGCTAATTGCAGAAAACAAACTTATAGGATTAGAAATAATAAATAATGAAAATGAAATAACAATGATTGATGTTTCAGGAATATTTATTGCAATTGGACAAATACCAAACACAGAAATATTTAAAGATTTCATAGATTTAAATGAATCAGGTTATATAAAATCCAAAGATGGAGTCCATACAAATATTGATAAGATATATGTTGCAGGAGATGTCAGAGAAAAAGAATTAAGACAATTGATAACAGCAGCTTCTGATGGAGCAATTGCAGCAAACACAGCAATAACAGAGATTCAATAAATAAAAAAACATTTTGTATTATAATAGTACAAAATGTTTTTTGTTTTTATATAAGCAAGTGTTTTCAAGAAAAATAAAGAAAAAAGCAATTAAAAAGGCTATGAAAATTCTTGAAGAAAACATATACCTATGATATAAAAATATCATGGGAAAGAAAATAATAATAACAGAGAAGCCGTCAGTAGCAATGGAATTTGCGAAAGTAATATCGAAAAATTTTACAAGAAGAGATGGATATTTAGAATCAGAAGAATGGATAATAACCTGGTGCGTAGGACATTTAGTAACAATGAGCTATCCAGAAAAATATAATGAACAATTAAAGTATTGGAGAATAGAAACATTACCATTCATACCAAAAGATTGGAAATATGAAATAATTCCACAAGTAGAAAAGCAATTTAATATAATTAAATCATTAATGACAAGGGAAGATATAGAAGAAATATACAATGCAGGTGACTCAGGAAGAGAAGGAGAATATATTCAAAGACTTGTATTAATGATGATAAAGCCTGACCCGAAAATTAAAATAAAAAGAATATGGATAGATTCACAAACAGAGGATGAAATAAGAAGAGGAATATCGGAAGCAAAAGATGCAAGTGAATATGATAGCCTTTCAGATAGCGCATTCCTAAGAGCCAAAGAAGATTACTTAATAGGAATTAATTTTTCAAGGATGTTAACATTGATGTACGGACAGAAATTATCAAATATGCTAAATGAGGAAAGAGCAAGTATATCAATAGGAAGAGTAATGACTTGTGTGCTTGGAATGGTGGTTAACAAAGAAAGGGAAATACGAAATTTCGTTAAAACACCATATTATAAAGTACAATCACTATTTAAAGATTTTCAAGCAGAATGGAAAATGACAGAAACGTCCAGATATTTTGAAAGTCCAAAATTATATAATGATACTGGTTTCAAAGAAGAAGCTAAAGCTAAAAAATTGATTTTAGAATTACAAGGTAAGGAAGCGGTAATTGAAGAAATAAAAAAATCCAAAGTAAAAGAAGCAGCACCTCTATTATTCAATCTAGCAGAACTACAAAATGAATGCAGCAAGAAGTTTAAAATATCACCTGATAAAACTTTGGAAATAGCCCAAAATCTATATGAAAAGAAATTGGTAACATATCCAAGAACTGATGCCAGAGTTCTATCAACGGCAATCGCTAAAGTAATATCAAATAATTTAAATAATTTGGTTAAAAACTACAAAGATGAAGAAATACAATCTATTTTAAAGGAAATGTCTGATAATAAATATGTTGGTAAATTAGAAAAAACAAAATATGTAAATGACAAAAAAATAACTGATCACTATGACATAATTCCTACGGGGCAAGGTTTTGAAAATTATGAAAAATTATCGGAATTAGAACAACAAATATTAAAATTAATAACGAAAAGATTTTTAGCTATATTCTATCCGCCAGCAGAATTCAATAAATTAAATATTGTAATAGATATTGATAAAGAAAAATTTACATCGAGTGATAAAATCTGTATAGCCCAAGGATATCAAAAGATATTAAAAAATAAAGAACTTGATGAAGAAGATAAGCAATTGCCTAAAATAAACTATAAAAAAGGTGATAAATTAGAAGTTGAAAACTATGAGATAAAAAATAGTGAAACAACTCCACCAACTAGGTATAATTCTGGAACAATTATATTAGCAATGGAAAATGCCGGTAAGTTAATAGAAGACGAAGAGCTTAGGGAACAAATAAAAGGCGCTGGAATAGGAACAAGTGCAACAAGAGCAGAAATTATAAAGAAGTTAGAAAAAATAGATTATATACAAATAAATAATAAAACCCAAATAGTAACTCCAACACAAATAGGTGAAGCAATATTTGACATTGTTAGAATGTCAATGCAGGATATATTGAATCCGAAGCTAACTGCAAGCTGGGAAAAAGGATTGGATTTAGTTGCAAAAAAAGAAATCAAACCAGAAGAATTTATGCAAAAATTAGAAAAGTATATAAAAGAAAAATTCAACAGATTAATAACGATGACATAAACGTATGTATCTCAATAATATCAACGAGAATAGCTAAAAACGCAGTGGCGAATTTGCAAAAAAAACAATAATGTAGTATAATAGAGCAAGAGCCAAAAATGGAGGTAATTAATATTTTAAGAGTTAAGAAATTAGCTGTTGGTCTAAGAAAATCAATTAAATTAGCTTCAATAGCCATATTAGCAGCTATTGTCATATTAAGTATTTTACAAATTGCATATAGTCAAACATATGAAGTAAGTCTTAATGGCAAAGTTATAGGTTATACAAGAGATAAAGTTGTTTTGCAAAAAAGAATTAATGATTATATTAATAGTGGAAATGGTGATGATGTAGCATTTGTTGAAGTAGATACATTGCCAACATATAAAGCTGTATTATTAAAAAGAAATATCAAAACAAACGACGAAGAAATTTTAAATAAAGTTGTAGAATCAGGAATTGCATATTATAAATATTATGCAATAGCAGTAGATAATCAAGAAAAGGCTTATCTAAAAACATTTGGAGAAGCAGAAAAAGTTATACAAGAATTAAAGAATAAGAAAAGTACAAATGCTGATTCTCTAGGAATAGTCGAAAAATATGCTAAAAAGCAAGTTGCCGAAAAAGAAATAGCAACACAAGTTTCACAATCAGAAACAAAAGTAGCAGATACAGGTGCAACAAGCGATGTTCCAGTAGACAGCGACGGAGATAGTGATGAACTACCAGATGTAAAAGAATTAACAGAAGTTAAGTTAGCATCTGTTGATGATAGTATAAATCAATTATATGTTCAACAAAAATCAACATCAAGATCAGCAAAAAATGCAAGAACATCAAGTACAGGCTCAAAATCATCAACATATGAACAACGTGCAAAAGTAGTTGATAATTCACAAACAGGTGTAAAAACCGACTTAGGTGTAACTTTAATAAAACCAATATCTTCAGGATATACAATTACATCAAGATTCGGATGGAGATCAAGAGACAACCACCCTGGATTGGACGTAGCAGCGCCAAAAGGAACAGCAATTAAAGCTGCTGCAGGAGGTACTGTAATATTCGCGGGTTCAGGTTCACCATATGGTGGATATGGAAATATCGTTGTAATTCAATCAAACTCGTCAACAGCAATTAGATATGCTCACTGTAGTAAAATCTATGTAAGAAGAGGCGAAGTTGTTGAACAAGGTCAAGTAATTGCAGCCGTTGGTTCAACAGGTATTTCAACAGGTAACCATTTACACTTTGAGATAAGATATAATGGTAAAAAAATAGACCCACAAAAATATGTATATTAATAAAAATAAACTATTGACATCATTTTGTAAAAATGTTATACTACAATAAGTATTTTTATACGGAAAAAAGAAATCTAGAGGGCTAATAGATGTTAAATTTC
>JABCOX020000037.1 GCA_013333395.2 Clostridiales bacterium
ATATATGAAGAATATGAAATTTCAATTGATACTGTTAAAAATCTTGGAGATTATATAGAAATTGAATATAAAGGAAATGAAAATAGCAATATTAGTGATATTATTAAGAATTTAAATATAATTTTAGAAAAAATAAATGCAGACATTGGCGAAGAAGACCATGGAGGATATGGATTTAAATTAATAAAACAAAAATATAGTAATTAGGATGTAGGTTTGTATAAAAAAGGAGAATTTTTACTTTAAAAATTCTCTTTTTTGCTATATAATCATTTATAGAGGTGTAATTATAATATGAAACAGATTGAAATAACGGTAAGATTAAATGAAAATATGCAAAGTGCTATAAGAAAATTAGAAATGCAAGGATTTAAAAAAATTAGAGAAGGTGAAATTGATGACTTATATATGACATCAAAATTGAATGAGTTAAAAAAAGATAATATTCAGAATATTTTAAAAAAATCAGTATTATTAAGAAATTTAAAATTTGAAAATAAAGAAATAAAAAAGATTACATATAAAAATAAAGAGATTGATGAAAATGGAAATGTGATATCAGAAGAAAAAACCAATTTGGATTGCAATGATTTAGAAAAAGCAAAAGATTTATTTGAACACTTAGAATTTGAAGAACTTATAAAAGTGAGATATAAAATAATAGTATATAGCAAGGATGAAGTAGAATATGCTTTTCAAGATGTTGAAAATTTAGGAACATTAATTGAATATGAAAATACTGAAGATTTTACAGGAAAATCTTTAGATGAAATTAATGATACAAAAAATAACATGTATAATGAAATAAAGAATACAGGTGTGAATTTAACTGATGAGATGGATGTAAAAAAAGCTTATGAACTAATATTAAATAAATATTTTAAAAACGATGATAAGTAATTGATTAAGAGTTATGAAAACATATAAAAAATAAGAATAAATAATAAATGGTATTCAATATGAATAGTATAAAAAAATTAAAGTATAATTAATCAATAGCTAAATATTTATTAAGAAATAAAAGACAATAATAGAATTATAACATAATAGGCGTCTTAACATTAGTTGTATCAAAAAAGTATGACATATGTTTAATAAACTTACCCTAATACAAAAATAAATAATCCTAAATACTTGAATAACATAAATTATTATGTTATAATATGCAAAGTCAGTGATAAAAATACGCCAAGAGGAGGTGCAAAAATGCCAAATATTAAATCTGCAATTAAAAGAGTTAAAGTTATCGAAAAGAAAACTTTAGAAAATAATAAGATAAAATCAGCTTACAAAACAGCTGTTAAGAAATATGAAGTAGCTAACACAAACGGAGATAAATCAGCTGTAGAATTATTAAATAAAGCAAAAAAATTAGTTGATCATGCAGCTACTAAAGGTGTAATATCAAAAAATGCAGCAAGCAGAAAAAAATCTAAATTAGATTTAAAATTAGCTGTAAAATAGTTAAGAAATAAAGGCCATCACAATTAGTGGTGGTTTTCTTGTATCTAATAAAATAAGATGGATTACTTAAATCGTAGTCCATCTTATTTTATTTACTCTAAATTAATATCATCAATTTCCTGTTGTAGTTTAGCTATCTGTTCTTGTTTTTCTTTAATTGAATTACGTTTTCTTTATTCAAGTTTTAATTTGTGCTGTCTTCTTCTCTCCACTTGTGGAGTAGAGTTGTGTGAAATCTCTCCTATATGCATGTCAAACTGTTTTTGATAAATTCCCTTCTCAGGAGTATAGCACAATTGACCAATATAATTTCCACATGGAACTGCTGGATTTTCTTGTAATCCATTATCCAAATATTGTTCCACTCTATTTTGATTTAAAAGTAGTCTAAATAAAGTTTTTAAATATTCTGAATCTGATAATTTTGAAAAATCAAGCCCTAACTGAATTGCTTTGGTATCCATACGTCTTAAACTATAACGTAGTGCAGGTGTTCTTATGGGAACAGCGTCATCTTCACCATACCATGAAACTAAAGCATTATAAACCTTTGTACCAAAAATATTGAAAATTGGCTGTGTGTCCGATATTTGCAAACATACAGTATCATAAAATTTCCTAAAATTAGGATCAGAAATATAGTAATCAAATGTTATTCCAGACTCTAAGTCACCATTAATCTTTACTTTATCTTGTCGTTTGAAAGAATCATCATTTGAAATATAATCATGTTTTTCTTGTTTTTCAGGCTTCTTCTTTTTAAATATATCAAAAAATCCCATAAAATATATTCTCCTAACAAATATTTATTTTATGATAACATTCTTTATATAAGATGTCAAAATTTGACTAAATTAACTTGAAGATATAAGATATTACATATCCAAAGATTTATCATTCAAATAATCATCAATCTTTTTAACATCAACTAAATCTTTAGGTAATCCTCTTTTAACTTTAAAATCCCTAATAATAGAAAGTTTTTGAACTTGATATCCATCTTTTAAATCAAATTGATCAATAAAATCTTCATCAGAATCAACCACAACCTCAATATCATCACTTAATTTATAAAACCCATACTTATTTTTCTTCTCCGTATTTAAATCATATTTATTTTTAATTTGTTCAAATAAATTCTCTGTAATACATAAATCTAAGTCATTCGCCATATCACGAAGATTATAAAAGACTAAACATCCACTAGAAAGAATATAAAATTGATCCTTGGGAAAATTTAATTCCTCCAGTAATTTTAATAAATCATCTTTATTCATATAAAACCTCCATATAAAGCCTACCATTTTATTGGTAGGCTTTATTAAAAAATATTCAATTAAGCTTCTGGTTCTAATAAACCAAAGTTTTTGCCATCTTTTAATTTGTAAATAACATTAACTTTGCCAGTTTCAACATTAATGAAAGGCATAAATTTATTTTTAACATCATCTTGTAAAAGTATTAAAGCATCATCAACCATCATAGGTTTTACACTATAAAGGATAGTTTTTACAACTTCACCTTCAATATCATCTTCAAAATCTAAAAGTTCTTTCTCTTGGATTCTAATTGTTTCCACCATATTTTGCTTGTCTTTTTTTGTTTTAGATTTTCTGATTTGACCTTCCAAAATACCAATGTTTTTATCAATAGAAGAATATAAATCTTTAGATGCTGTAGTAGCTTTGTAAACAGTACCATTAACTGTAACTCTTAATTCAGCGATTTGTTCTTCTCCATGAATTTCGAAAGTTGCAACAGCTGAAAAATCATCACCTAAGTATTTTGATAATTTCTCAACTTTTTCAGATGTATAAGATTTTATAGCATCTGTTAATTCAAAATCTTTTCCTGTAATATTTAAATTCATAATAAGTCCTCCTTAAAAGATTATTCCAAGAAGATTATATATTAAGAAAAAATAAAAAACAATAAATTTTAAATTTTCTATTACAATTTTAATGGATTTAGTAAATATATTTATATATCAATTTAAGTTAAATTTTTCCTTTATAATTTTAGCAGTATCAATTGCAGATAATTCAGAATTATCTATTTTTATATAATTTTGACAATTTAATTCATTTTCTAAAGAATAATTACGATGATTTTTTTCAGCATGAAATATTTGTTTTTCACTAAATTCAATATTTTGTTTTTCTGGTTTATAAAATAATCGGTTTTCGGTTTTATTTCGATTAAGTCTAATATCTAGAGGAGCGTTTAATTCAACATAGTAAAATTTTCCACCATTAGATTCAAAAATATTTTTAAAAATTGAAATATTTTCAATGTCAGACAATTTATCATAATTTACAACACATGTGAAAATAATACCAGGAATAGAGCTTTCAGAAAAATATTTAAACATATTAATTCTAAGCATTTTAACCATCTCCTGTCCTTCTCTAGTACTATAGCTGAAAAAATTATTTACAAGATCTATGGACATATGATTATGAAATAATTTGAAATTTGTTAATTTAGCTAATTCCTGTCCAACTGTCATTTTACCAACAGCTTGAGGTCCAGTTATCATTATTAAATCAGGCATATTACCTCCTTTTAATTTTAACTCACAATTATACTTTAAATTATAAT
>JABCOX020000038.1 GCA_013333395.2 Clostridiales bacterium
CTTAATATTATTAGCAATTGCAATAACACCAAAGGTATTCCAAAATGATACATTTTATACAATAAAAATTGGACAATCAATTAGACAAAATGGAATAGATTATAAAGACCATTATTCATGGCATAAAGATTTAAAATACCTATATCCACATTGGCTGTATGATGTTATAACATCGTATATATATGACTACTGTGGAGGATTTCAAGGATTATATATTGCAACAATAGCCCTAGCCGTATTCTTAGGAATAGCACTGTACTATACAAACAAAAAAATAACCAAGAATCAGGTAATTGCATTCTTGATATCAATGTTCCAATTATATTTTATGGGAAATTATACTGCAGCAAGAGCTCAAAGCATCACATTCCCACTATTTGTATTAACTATACTACTTATTGAAAAACTACTCGAGACTGGAAAAATAAGATACATGGTAGGATTGGTCATAATACCAATATTAATAGCAAATCTACATTCAGCAGTATTCCCATTTTACTTTATACTATTCCTACCATATTTAGGCGAAGATATAGTTAAGAATTTTATAGCAACACCAAGAATAAGAATAATACACAAACAAATATTAGAAAAACAAAAACAAATATATTTAGATAAAATAAAGAAATTTGAAGAATCAGATGTAAGAATAGAAGAGTATAAAGAAAAAATAAAAGAATGCGAAAGCAAAATAAAAGCAGAAAATTTAAAAATTGAAAAATATCTTTCAAAAACAAAAGATTTAGACAATTACAAGCTAAGAATAGCAACAAGTGAAAATATTAAAAAATTATACATAGTATTCATAATTTGTTTATTTACAGGATTGCTAACACCTTTAAAAGATATGCCGTATACATATACTTACAGAATCATGAAAGGTAATACAACACAAGCAGTAAGTGAACATCAACCAATGATATTAATAAATGAGAAAAAAATACTAATATCATATGGAATATTATTAGCAATATTAATATTTACAAAAACAAAAATAAGATTAAGAGATTTATTCTTTTTATCAGGATTATTTATACTATCAATAATGACAAGAAGACAGGAATCAATGTTAATTCTATTTGGAGGAATTGTATTTGCAAGAATTCTAACTGAATTTATTCAAAGAAAAAATCCAAAATTGTTATTAGAAATACAAGAATACCTAACTACAATATTTGGAGAAATAGGAATATTGATAATTGTGTTACTAATGTCAACAAAAATGATAAATCCAAAATTTACACAACCATATATAGACGAAACATCATATCCAGTAGAAGCAAGTCACTGGATAAAAGAAAAATTGGACTATAAAAATATAAAATTATTTAATGATTACAACTATGGAAGTTATTTGTTATTTGAAGATATTCCAGTATTTATAGATTCAAGATGTGATTTATATACACCGGAGTTTAATGGAACATATAACAAAAATAGTAAGAAATTCGTAGGAAAAGACATATTCAGCGATTTTTTAAATGTTTCACAAATAGCGACATGGTATGATAATGTGTTTAAAGAATATGGCGCAACACATGTTATAACTGGTAGTAGCTCAAAATTAAATATGCTTATATCAAAAGATCCATTATATAATAAAATATATAGTGATAAAAACTTTGTACTATATGAAAGAGTAATTAATGAATAATATAATAAAATATCAAGTAAAAAAAGAAGATGAAAAAATAAGATTGGATAAATATATTTCAGAAAAGAATGAAGATTTATCAAGAGCAATGGTTCAAAAACTAATAAAAGAAAATAAAATTTTAGTTAATGGAAATATAGCAAAAGAATCGTATAAAATAGCGGAAAATGATGAAATTTCAATAGAAATAGAGCCACCAAAAGATGCAAAAATATTAGCAGAAGATATACCATTAGAAATAATATATGAAGATAATGATATATTAATAGTAAATAAGCCAAAAGGAATGGTTGTACATCCAGGAGCAGGAAATCATGAAGGAACACTTGTAAATGCAATTTTAGCACACTGTAAGGAAAGCTTATCAGGAATAGGCGGAGTAATAAGACCTGGAATAGTACATAGAATTGATAAAGATACATCTGGCTTATTAATAATAGCTAAAAATGATCATGCACATCTAAATCTATCAGAACAAATAAAAAATAGAGAAATACAAAAAGTATATATAGCATTAGTAAAAGGTTTTATTGAAGAAAATGAAGCAACAATAGATATGCCAATAGCTAGAAGTGATAGAGATAGAAAGAAAATGGCTATTGTAAGAAGCGGAAAGAATGCAATAACGCATTTCAAAGTATTGAAAAGGATTCAAACTGAAAAAGGAAATTATACTTTAATAGAAGCAAAAATAGAAACTGGTAGAACACATCAAATAAGAGTGCATATGTCATATATAAAACATCCAGTAGTAGGTGATGAAGTGTATTCAAATGGGAAGAATGAATTTGGAATAAAAGGACAAGCATTACATGCTTTAAAATTAGAATTCAAACACCCAACTAGCGGAAAGACAGTGAATTATGAAGCACCATATCCAGAATGGTATAATAAAATAAAGGAAATCTAATAATGGAAGAAAGATTACAAAAATATCTTGCTAATAATGGAATTGCAGCAAGAAGAAAATGTGAAGAATATATCCTAGAGGGAAAAGTTAAGGTAAATGATGTAGTTGTAAATCAACTAGGATTCAAAATAGACCCAGAAAAAGATGTAGTTAAATACAATGATAAGATAGTAGAAAAAACCGAAAAAAAGGTATATATTTTGCTAAATAAACCAATAGACTATGTAACAACTGTAAAAGATCAATTCAACAGAAATACAGTACTAGACATAGTAAAAGTAAAAGAAAAAATAGTTCCTGTAGGAAGACTTGACATGTACACCTCTGGAGCATTATTATTAAGTAATGATGGTGAGTTCATAAACAAACTTACACATCCAAGTTTTGAGATTGAAAAGACTTATAATGTTACAATAAAAGGAGTGATTACTTCAGAAGAGATTGACAAGCTAAAAGCCGGTGTTGAAATAGAGAATAATGGAGAAACATACTTAACTAAGCCAGCAAAAGCAAAAATTCTAAAGACAGATGAATTAAAACAAATTTCTAGAGTGCAAATAACAATACATGAAGGAAAAAATCGTGAAATTAGAAAAATGTGCGAAGCGATTGGAAAAAGAGTATTAGCATTACACAGATCAAAAATCGGAAAGTTAGCAGTAAAAAATATCGAAATAGGAAAATGGAGATATTTAACTCAAAGTGAAATAAGTTCTTTTAATACAAACCTTATAAAATAATTTTTAGGAGGAAAAAAATGATAGCAGATAACGAAATACGTTCAAAAGTATCACCATTCTCAATGAGACAGAATGAAATTAAAGTATTTGATGGAAAAGACGGTTATGTCTCAATGAATCAAATAATGGCAAAAATCAATTCAGGAGTAATAAATGATGTTCATTTTCAAATAATAGAATTAATCAATGAATTTGATTTTTTAACATCAAGACAATTATTCCAATTATTACAAATTAAAGGAATAGAAATTAAAGATCAAAATGCAGTTAATAGAAAACTAGATCAATTAATGAAAAATAAAATAATAACAAGATATTATTTTAAAAATGAAAGTGGAATGAGTGACTATAGAGTATACTGCTTAGAAAAAATGGGGAAATACATTTTAACTTCAAGAGAAATTCCATCAACATGGCAACCATCGGATGTTGCAAAACCAATAGAAATAATAAAGAAAAAATTATCAATAAATCAATTATTAATAGCATACATGACAAAGGTGAAAGCATTTAAAACATACAAAAATAAACCTGAGTTATCAGCAAAAATAATTGGGAAAAAATTCAAAGCAGGACTAAGAATAACAGTAGAATTTGAAGGGAAAAATATTGATTTTATCTATGAATCAATCAGAAGAGAAGCTAACTGGCATAAAAAGTTAGAAGAAAGATTAGTATATTATAGAGATTTTTATAACAATTTCACATCAGGTGATTCAGAATTCGCAGTAAGACCACAATTGGTATTACTATGTGAAGATAGCAAACACATGGCAGAAACATTCAAAGAAATAGTAATGAATAAATTAGAAATTCCAAATATAAATATATATTATACAACTGATTTATTACAAAATGAAGAATCAATGCAAAAAACTCTATCTGCATTTGCAGAACAAGATGGAAAATACAAATTAATTAAATTAGATGCAAAATTATTAGCATAAAAAATAATCCTAGAACATTAAGTTCTAGGATTATTTTTATTTCTTAGAAGATGAATTATTTCCCTTCTTATTTATGATAGCATCAGAAGAGTTAAAATTAAAATTTAATTTTGAAGTATTCATTTTAATTGGTCCTTCTTCAGAAGTAAATGTATCAGTTTTATTGTAATTAGAATTTACTACATCGTTAGATTCTGCAATTCCATTAGAGAAACTAGCAAAGTCATAAGATTTAACAACTTGTTTTTGTAAATATTTTGCAGGTAAGAAATCTAATTTAATTTGACCATTATCATTTTTACCTTTTAAATTCTTAATTCTAAAAGCAGCTGCTTTGAATTTTAAGTCTTTAATCTTACCAGCACTAACTGCAGCTTTATTACCATATTCAGGTGTAATCTTTGAGTCATATTCCATTTTATCAGCATTATAACCTCTTTTACCAATATCCCATTCTTTTTTAGTGCTAAGTTCTTTTTCCCAGAACTCATTTTCAGCAGGAGTATTATTACCAAATACTATTTTGTTAGCACAGTTAGCAATAACCGTTTCACCCAATTTATCTCCACAACCCTTAATTTGAGAAATACTTTGAGAAGATATAATTGCACCAACTTTATACTTTCTATAAACAGTAAATATTGTTTCAGTTGCACTAGTAAGGAAAGTAGGAGCTTCATCAATATATAAATAATGAGGAATTCTAGTTTTTTCACTACCAGGTCTTGATAAAACAGAAGGTTTCATAAGTAATAAGAAGAATAAACCTAAAGCTTTATGAGTAGACTCACCAAGTTCACCCCTTCTTGTTAATACTAAGTTAACTTGACCTTCTTCAAGAGCCTGATCAAAATTAAGATTATTAACTCTATTACATAAAACAGCTCTTACATTAGGATTTCTTACAAGACTTTGAATAACACCAATAGGTACTTGGATAAGTCTTTGCATTTCATTTCTATTAGGACTTCCTTTATAGAAATTATTTCTAAAGAAGCTAATTTCAGCTGCATATTTTTCAGAAAACTCTTCATTTGATTCTAAAACTCCAGAAAGACTTTCAACCAAATCAAAATTAGACATTACTTTCATTAAATCTACTAAAGTAGGTAGTTTACCATTATTAATTTTTGGATAAACAACGGCCAACATAATTGATAAATTAGTAATTGATTGAAGCATTAAATTTTGACTATATGATTCATATTGATTACTAAGATCACCAGGGAATAATCCTTTTAAAATTGTTACAATGCAACTAGCAGCTTTGCTAGGAGAAGCATATGCAAAAGGATTTAATCCAATAGAATTTGGATCAAGTGGATCAACAATATTATAAGCAACATTGAAAGCATCACAAACTTTACCCATCTTTTTAAATGATTCATTATCAGCTGCGATATATGATAAACCTAAATTACGATAAATTACTTTATTTCCAGCTTCAGCATAAATCAAATCAGAAACACGATTGTTAAAAATTGATTTCTTTGATTCTGAAGGAGAAATCATATTTAAAGAGAAGTTTTTATTTAAATAATCATTGCTATAAGGATATTTCAAAGAACATATACCAGTACGAAGACCAGCAAAAGCAATTGCTTTAGATGTTTGAGCGTAGAAAGCTTTTTTACTAATATCTTGAGCAATCCAAGGTTCGAAAATCAATGTAGTTTTACCAGAACCTGTTATACCACAAACTAATGTATGTTCAAATCTTCTAATTTCACAAAGTTTAACTTTTTTACCATTATCTTTTCTAATACCGATATAGATTTCATCAGTATAATCACCCCAACCACGAGATGAATCAGATAAATCAATTCCATCATAATCTTCAATAGAATCAAGCATAAGCTTGGTTTGTGAAACCGATCTATATAAGAAATTGAATAGATAAATCCAGGTAGCAAGAGGTATCGCAATAGCTACTGATGAAAAAGCAGGTCTGATTAAATAAGAAAAGTCAATTACAAAATTGTTGAAATTAGGTAATTGTAAAATACCAAACCAAGCCATTTTATTAATCCATTCAATAAGCATACAAACAGCTAAAATATAAAGCTCGATACAATAAGCATAAAACCATTTGTGTTTATCTCCATCCGATTTAATAAATGAAGATGAAAAACTAAATAGAAAACAAAATATAGGAGCCAAGAAAGCAAGTCCGTAAACTTGAGGCTCAAAATAGTGATAAGCAACACCATTAGTAAGTATTAGCAATACTTCAAAGACACGATCAACAATTAAATAAATTGTAACCATAAGTAAAATATATGTTGCGAATGTATTTCTATCAGTTTTTAATATTTTTAAAAATTTATCAAATAATTTCATAATATTAAAATCCTCTCTAAATATAAGTAAACACTTGTATATATTTTCCCATAAAATGCCCAAAAATTCAAGTGTTTTATGAAAATAAACATATTGGATTTGAAAGGAATTCAAATTATTGAAAAACAATATTCAGTGTGATAATATTTCTTAAAATAGAAGAAAAATAAAATAGAAAGGAGAATATATATAAAAGGTAGAAATAAAATACTAATAAGTTTATTAATATGTGATATAGTATTTATTATATTATTAACAATAGCGGGATATTTTATGTATAAAGGAAAAACGAGTAAGGCAGACAAGAACAAAGAACAGTTTCTATCAAAGTTGAAGGAAAGTAATAATGTAAAAAGTGATAATGTAAGTAGTGAAAAGCCATTGAATTATAGAGTAGATGAAGTAAAAATCTTATCAGAATCTGAAAAGCAAGTATTCGCAGATAAGATAAAAGAACAGTTTTTAGAAAAGCTAAAAGAAAGTGATAATATAAATAAGGAAAAGTTATTGGATTATAGAGTAGATGAAGTAAAAATCTTATCAGACTCTGAAAAGCAAGTATTCAATGAAGATGGAAAATATAGTCCAAAAGATATATTAGCTTTTGTTAAATATTCTGTAAAACCAAAGAACATTAAAGATACAGTTTGGATTGCTGGAAATGGTGAAATCGATGGAGAATGGATAATAAATAAAACTGCGTGTGAATGTATAAGAAATGGAAAACTGGTTAAGAGTAGTGGATTTTCAACAGGTTTTTAAAATAAAAAAGAAGTGAGTTAAGTGTGAAGTGAAACTAAATTAGTTCACAAACAATACAAACTCACTCTTTTTATTTGGACATAAAAATACAGGTTAGAATTAAATTCCAACCTGTTATTTTGGTGCAGTCACCCGGAATCGAACCGGGATGGAGTATTAGTCCGCAGGATTTTAAGTCCTGTGCGTCTACCAGTTCCGCCATGACTGCATGTCTCACTAGACAATTAATATTATAAATACATTAATTTGTTTTGTCAACACTTTGACGCAAAAAAAATATTTACTGTCAAAAAACACTATGTTATAATAGCAAAATAAGGAGAGGATTCAAATGACAGAAGCAATAATATTGTTGATAATGTTATTTATATTATCAATTAATATAATAAAA
>JABCOX020000039.1 GCA_013333395.2 Clostridiales bacterium
AATTGGTCATATTCTGCTGAATTATCTTCTAAAATTTCACCTTCGACAAATTCCTGCATTATGATAATTCGATTTTCAATGTTTGTGTAATATTTTCCGTTTTTTAATACTACATATCTTGGAACTAAAATGCCTTTAGTTGATAAATAATTTATAATATTTATTTCTTTTTCAATATACTTTAATGTTCTTTCAGAATTAAATTCTTTTAAAATATAATTTTTACCGTCAACCGTTATCTTAAATATATTTGCAGTTCCTCGATTTATATAATTTATTTCTATTGTTCCTAGTAATCCATAATCGTTTGTGACAATTTCGATAATCTTTTCTTTGGTTAGCTTTGTTTTTTCTGACGCCATTATTTACCCCTTTTATCTTAATTTTGAATTAATAGTTTTTCTACTGTATTTCGTATTTCTTGCCAGTATTTTTTTAAATATTGATATGATAATTTTTCTGAAATCTCTTCAATCTTATACCATTTAGTTCTTTCTCTATCTTTTGAATCGATTTTTTTATTTGTTATTCCATTATCAATTCCTAAAAAATAATGGTTTTCATAAATTATGTCTTCTGGTGATTTGTATTTAATGGATTTTAACTTTTTAATTATTTTTACATCATGTCCTGTTTCTTCTATTGTTTCTCTGACTGCACATTCCTGTATTGTTTCATTTTCTTCTAAATGTCCCTTTGGAAATGAATATTCTCCATTTTGATCTACTAAAGCAATTTCTTTTTGTTCTTTATTTACTAAAATACAACCTGCTTTTATTATTATCTTCATTTTTACCTCTATTACAAACAAAAAAGTCACTTTGATTATATACTCCAAAGTGACTTTTATCAACTATTTATTATTTTCTTTCTCTATCTTTTTATTCATTTTTTGAATAACACCTGATGCTAATCCTATAACTGTTCCAGCAAATATTCCTAGTGCTGCATTTTGTATTGCATTTCCTAATACAATTCCTAATAATAGTCCTATTATTACATAAAATACAACATAGTCTGTTATTGACTTTTCTTCTTTCTTTTCTTTCATTGATTTTTTCTCCTTATCCTGTTATCCATTTGATTAAGTTTAAGTCCATTTGATTTAGCAACATTGGATGTTTTGGTACAATTCTAAATGTATATCCATAATCTCCACCTGATTTTAGATTGATTTTACTTGAAAATGTATATAATCCATTTTCTTCTTTTTCTAATCTCATTGGTAGTACTTGAATATCATCAACTACTCCTGACATTGTTATTTTTCCATAATATACTTGTGGATCAACGCTTTCAATAGTTATATTTTCAGGTATTTCTATATTGCATTTTACTGTTATTACTTTACCTGCATTTACTGTGATATCATTGCTATTTGATTCGTCCTGTGTGATTTTAATGTTATTAAATGCTTTTACAATTTCTGTTTTCCAAGTATTGTAGGTTGCAACATTGGTTAAATCATTATAACTATTTTTTGTTGCGTTCATTAATGGTACATATATATCTTTAGTATAGTCATCCAACATTCTTGACATACTGTAGCGTCCTGCATTTGTAGCTATGTTGTTTTTCATTATTTCCAACCATTTGTCTGAATAGCCTTTTTCATTTTTTTCATAGTATATTGGAATTATTTTATTTTGTAATGTGTCATAAATACTCTTTGCATCTACATCATCTTGCTCATCATAGCTTTGATATTCTGAGTTTGTTCCGATTTTCCAACCATTTTTTTGATTGTATCCTTCTGCCCACCATCCATCTAGTACACTGAAGTTTATTACTCCATTTGCTGCTGCTTTTTGTCCTGATGTTCCTGATGCTTCTAGTGGTCTTCTTGGATTATTTAGCCATACATCTACTCCTGCTACTAAATATCTTGACATTCCAATGTTGTAGTTTTCCAATATAAAGATTTTTCCTTTAAATTGTGGTTTTAATGATAATTCATGTATATATCTTATTAAATGTTGTCCTTCAACATCTCTTGGATGTGCTTTTCCAGCAAAAATGAATTGTACTGGTTGATTTTTTTCATTACAGATTTGTGTGATTCTTTCTAAATCTCTGAATATTAGTGTTGCCCTTTTGTATGTTGCAAATCTTCTTGCAAATCCAATTGTTAATGCGTTTGGATCTAATCCAGATGTTAATTTTTCTATTTCATCGTATCCATAATTGTATCTTCTAAGTCTTGCAGTTGTTGAGTCTTTCACGATTTTTAACAACTTTACTTTTCTTGCTTGATGTACTGCCCATAATTTTTCATTTGGTATTTTATAAATATCATTCCATGTTTCGTCATTTGAAATATCATCTTGCCAATATGGTTTTAAATATTCGTTATATAATTCTTTGATTGCTGGTGCTACCCAAGAACAAATGTGTACGCCGTTTGTTACATATCCAATTGGTGATTCATTTGCTGGTACTTCTGGCCATACATCTCCAAACAATTCTCTTGATACTGCTCCATGTAATTTACTTACACCATTTTTTCTGCCAGCAATTTTTAATGCTAAAATTCCCATATTGAATCCACTTGAAAAATCATCTCCTGGTTTCATACCTAGCTCCATGAATTCATTTCTAGTAATTCCTAATTCATTCCACATTCCGTCAAAATATTTTTCTACTAATTCTATTGGGAATATGTCATTTCCAGCTGGTACTGGTGTGTGTGTTGTAAATGCTGTTTTTGCTGTTACGATATCTCTGGCTATATTGAATGATACTTGTTTTTCATTAATTGTTTGTTTTATTAATTCCAACAATAAAAATGATGAATGTCCTTCATTCATGTGATACACTTCTGGCTCTAGTCCTAGGGCTTTTACTAATTTGGTACCAGCCATTCCTAAAACGATTTCTTGTTGGATTCTCATTTCTTGATCTCCACCATACAATGTTTTAGTTATTCCTTTATATTCTTCAATGTTTGATTCTATATCTGAATCCATTAAATATAGTTTTCTTCTTCCTATATCTATTTGCCATACTTTTAAATTTAATTCTGCTAATGGCATTTTTACTGATACTATTAAATCATTATCTTCTTTATCTTTTACAGGTTTTATTGGTAATAAGTCTGTATCTACTTCCTTATATATACATTCTTGTTCTCCCCAACCATTAATTTGTTGATCAAAGTATCCGTTTCTATATAGTAATCCTATTCCTACTAATGGAATTCCTTTATCACTTGCACCTTTCATGTGGTCACCTGATAAAATTCCTAATCCACCAGAATATATTGCTACTGTTTCATCCAATCCATATTCTGCTGAAAAATATGCAATTACTTCGTTATGTGTTTTGTCCGGATATTTTTTATTGAACCATGTTGTTTTACTGTTCATGTATCCATCAAAGTCTTTTACTATTTTATCATATTGTCTTAAAAATTCTTCGTCTTTAATACATGCTTCTATTTTATCTTGTGATACTTGTTTTAAAAATTTTATTGGACTTTTTTTGCATTTTTCCCATAAATCTATATCTATTATTTTAAATAGTCTTAAAAATTCTGTATTCCATGACCACCATAGATTGTATGAAATATCATCCAATCTTTTTATTCTTTCTGGTAATTGTGGCTTTACAGTAATTCTGTTGAATACGTAAGACATCTTTATTTCCTCCTTGGTTCTTCAAACAAATTCTTTTGTACTTTAATTATTATCAACTAATTTATTATGATTGTCAATTACATAAATATTAAGTTTTGTTCTTTTATAATTTTTTATTATCATAAGCTTTATATCTGCTTTTTCACAAGATTTTCACTTAATTAGCTGTTTATAATTTACCTTTTTTATGATAAAATATATGTGATTAATTTAAATGGAGGTCTATATGGTTGAATTACTTTCACCTGTTGGAGATTTTGACTGTTTGAAAGCTGCTGTTCAAAATGGTGCCAATGCGGTATATTTTGGAGGACAGCTTTTTAATGCGCGCTATTCGGCTAAAAACTTTGATAAAGATGGTATTAGAGAAGCTGTTAATTATGCTAAATCTCGTAATGTTAAGATTAATTTTACTCTTAATATTCTATTAAAAAATAATGAGTTTGATGATGCTATTGAAGTTGTTAAATATATTTATGAACTTGGTGTTGATGCAGTTATTGTTGATGATTTTGGTTTTGCTAAATATATTATTGATAACTTTCCTGGTATGGAAGTTCACGGTAGTACTCAAATGACTATTCATAATTTAGAGGGTGCTATAGCCCTTAAAAATCTTGGTTATAGCAGAGTTGTACTTGCTCGTGAATCTACACTTTCTGATATTGATTATATTTGCCGTAATGCAAACATTGATATTGAAGCTTTTGTTCATGGTGCTCTATGTATTTCATATTCTGGTCAATGTTTATTTTC
Organism: Clostridiales bacterium; assembly: GCA_013333395.2. Classification (GTDB taxonomy): domain Bacteria; phylum Bacillota; class Clostridia; order TANB77; family CAG-508; genus CAG-793. Next base: position 4,392 of record JABCOX020000039.1, read on the forward strand.
TAGCGCTATTGGTGGTAGATCTGGTAATCGTGGTAGATGTGCTCAACCTTGTCGTATGTATTACAATATGCTTGAGACCTCTGATAATGTTTCATATAAAAATATTGGAAAAGGATTTTTAATAAGTCCTAGGGATTTATGTGGGCTTGATTTTATTCCTGATCTTATTAAGTCTGGTGTTAAAAGCTTTAAACTTGAGGGTAGAATGAAAACTCCTGAATATGTTGCTACTGTTACTCGTATTTATAGAAAATACATTGATTTAGCTCTTTCTGATAATGATTATATTGTTGATAAAAATGATTTACATGATTTGATGCTTGCTTTTAATAGGGGTGGATTTTCTAAAGGATGCCTTGGTGGTGATGATAATCACGATTATGTGTTTGAAGAAAAGCCAAGTAATCAAGGTTTATATATTGGAAATATTTCAAAAATAGATAAAAAGAATGGTTTAATTTCTTTAAAAACAAATGAGCCACTTGATATTGGTGATACTTTCCTTGTTCAACAAGAAGATCATAAATACACTATTTCTGAAATTTTAAAAAATGGTTCACATATTAAAAGTGCTGCTATTGGTGATTTAGTTACTATTGGCAGAGTTAAAGGTAAGCTTGAACTTGGTGATAAAGTTTTTAAGATAACTAGTTCTATTATCAGTAAAGAAATTAAAGAGTTCAACTTTCACGAACATGTTAAAATCCCTTTAGTTGCTAATTTTAAAGCTTTGATTGGTAAGCCTCTTGAACTTGAAGTTGTTTCACTTGATGAACCTGGGAATACTTATTTTGGACTTTCTACTACTATTTCAAATGAAATCCAACCTATTGAAGCTGTTAGCAATCCAATTTCTAAAGAACGTTTAATTGAACAATTAAATAAGACTACTGATACTAATTTTGAGTTTAGACAAATTAATATTGAGATGGATGATAATATATATATTCCTAAAATTTCCTCTATTAATGCACTTCGTAGAGATGCTCTTAATGCTCTTTATCAAAAAGGTATTGATAATTTCGTTAGAAAGCTTCCAGAGAATTTATCTTCTACTAAACTTGTTAACCAACATGTTTTTCCTAGTGTAAGAAAATATTCTGTTTTGCTTAATTCTATTGATACTTCAATGGATTATTCTAGTTTAAAAAATGTTGATAGAGTTTATATTCCTCTTAAATTTTTCATAAAAAAGGAGTTTGAATCTAAACTTTTAGAAATTAGTCAATTTACGGATTGTTATATTGATATTCCTACTATTGTTAGGGATAATTTTAGAAATGTTTTTTATAATAATTTTGATGAAAAAGTTAATAAATTTAATATTAAGGGAATTGTAATTTCAAATCTATCAGGTATTGAATTTATGATGAAATATGTTGGGAAACTTGATATTGTTTCTAAATATACACTTAATATTTATAATAATCACACTATTGATGAATTGAAAAAGGTTGGGGTTAATCGTGTTACAATTTCTCCTGAACTTGATACTGATACTCTTATTGATTTATGTAACAATTCTTCACTTCCTACTGAATTTTTAGTATATGGTAAACTTCCAGTTATGCATATTCAATATTGTCCATTAGGTAAGTCTAATAAATGTTATCCAACTTGTTCAATGAAGTGTAAAACTTCTAATAGATTTTATTTGGAAGATAGACTTGGTTATAAGTTTGAGTTTGTTCCTGATAATATGCAAACTATTACTAAAATATATAATTCTAAAATCAATTCTATTGATTATTCTAAATTTCCTTTTGATAGTTGTTTAATTAGCATTACTGATGAGGATAATTTAGATGAAATTATATATAATGTAAATAATAATATTAAATTTGAGGGTAAAAATTATACTAATGGTAATTTAAATAAATTTGTATAAAAAAGAACTGCCATTTTATTGGCAGTCCTTTTTTGGTTTCCACATAATCATGCTTCAACCATTCTTATAAGTTTTGAGAATGGCGCGTTTTGCAGGTTCCAATACAACACTCTACACATAGAGAGTTGCATCTCTGTCAGCTCCCTGCTATAATTAAGTCTTGCCGCTTCTTCTTTCCAGTCTCTTAGCCTAATCATTTCTTCATGCGGTAGTATTTCATTTTTATATGAAACGCCAATGCTTTTGAAAGCAGCATTCCATAATACTAGCACCTTTTCCATTCTGCTTGACAGCAGATTTTTCAAGCATAGTGCATGTTCTGCTTCTTTCAAAGAATCCACACTTTCTTTAATTTTTCTGCAGACTATTGCCTTTTTGACCATGGCTACCTTGGACAGCCAATACAACTCTGGATAATTGATAATGGCTCGATCTTTATCAAGATCTTTCCAAATTTTATCGATGATGTTAAACGTTTCTCTCGCGTAGGCGATCCTAATAAATTTTAAAATGTTTTCCTTCACATCATTTGAAAATTCAAAATAGATTTCATAAACTGGTTTCCCAGCTATTTCAATCCTATTTCCGTTTATTTTTATATTATGCATTATTGCCATATCGATAATAGCCATATCTCTGTATGACATAGCAAACCTTATATAACCATCCATTTTTTGCATAAGTGCCAGCTCCTTATCTGGCAAATTATTGTGCTATATTTGCTACAAATAATATAATCATATTTACCATTTGTTCAAATACGTTAATATGTATCAAAAACCTCCTATAATATATATTATATTTTATTTTACATAAAAAAGTCAATCTATTTATAGTTTTATATTTTATACATAATTTTTGATAAATGATGGTTCTTTAATCTTATAATGCTGTGAAAAAAGTTATTAACCCCAATACTACGCCTGTTGCATTTGGAATTATTAATAAATAATCTTTTTTAGGATCTTTTGTCAATCCATAAATAACCCAGATTAAGCATGATATTGCTGCTGTAAGTGGTTGCAACGGTTGTGATTTGTTTCCTTTAAGATTAGCTATAATTTGTGGTATATATGATATAAAAACAAAAACGCCTAAAAATGCTCCTATCGATCCAACAATTGTATTTATTTTTTGTTTATTCTCTTTCTTTATGATAATCACCTCCTTATTAACTAGTTTAGTATAACTCTATTATTTTATTTTTCCTATAATTTAAAATATATTTCACAAAATTTTCACAAAAAATCCTAGATATTAGTTTTCTAATACCTAGGATGTATTTTAATCAAATTATTTTGATTCTTCTACTGGATATACACTGATTTTCTTTTTATCTCTTCCAAGTCTTTCTACTTTCATTGTTCCTGTAATTTTAGCATATAATGTGTCATCGCTTCCGATTCCAACATTTGTACCTGGATGCATTTTTGTTCCTCTTTGTCTAAAAAGAATATTACCAGCTTGAACCAATTGACCATCAGCTCTTTTGATTCCTAATCTTTTTGACTCTGAATCTCTTCCATTATCAGTACTACCTTGACCTTTATGATGTGCCATATCGCTCTCTCACCTTTCCTTTCTTAATATTCTTTGGTTAAAATTAACCAACTACGATTGATTTAATTTCAACCTTTGTATATGGTTGTCTATGACCTTGAGTTCTTCTCTCATTTTTCTTTGCTTTGTATCTGTAAACTAGGATTTTTTTAGCTTTTCCATTGTTTGTTACAGTACCTTCAACTTTACAACCGTTTACATATGGAGTTCCAACTTTTACATCTTTATCATCAGAGACTAAAACTACTTTATCAAAAGTAACTTTCTTTCCTTCTTCAATATCTAATTTTTCAAAGAATATTTGATCTCCTTCTGAAACTTTGTATTGTCTTCCACAACTTTCGATGATTGCGTACATTTCAGATTCCTCCTCTATTTTACTCGCTAAGCATAAATACTAGGTATCTTTAAAAAGAATTTTTAACCCGACTTAGGCGGTTTACACTTATCTATTATAAACTACTTGTTATAGTATTGTCAAGCGTTTGTAGTATTAATAATTGTTGAATATTTCGTTAAATTCGTCTTCGTTGATTTTTTCTTTTTTCATTAATACTTCTGCTACTGCGTCTAATTTATCACGATGCATTCTTAATATTGTTTGTGCATCTTGATATGCTTGTTCCAATGTTTTTCTGATTTCTAGACCTATTGTGTTTTGCATATCCGTTCCCAATAATTGTAATTTTTCATAGGCTTCATTTTTTAGATTTAATGACATTGGTCCAATTTTATCATTCATTCCATATGTTGTTACCATATTTCTTGCAATTTCCATTGCTACTTCTAAGTCATTGCTTGCACCTGTTGATATTTCATTTAATGCAATTTTTTCTGCTGCTCTACCACCCATTAATGATATTAATTTTTCTTTCATTTCTGTTTCTGAAATATAATATTTGTCTTCATTATTACGATACATTGTGTATCCTCCTGCCATTCCTCTTGGAATGATTGATACTTCTTTTACTACATCCTGTGTTGGTAGATATTTGCTTACTACTGCATGTCCTGCTTCATGGTATGCTGTTAGACGTTTATCTTTGTCAGATATTCTTCTGTTCTTTTTCTCAAGTCCTACTGTTACTTTTGCTAATGCATCTTCTACATCTTGGTTTGAAATTTCTTTTTGTTTTCTTGAAGTTGCAATTATTGCTGCTTCATTTAATATGTTTGCTAATTCTGCTCCACTGAATCCGGCTGTATTTTCTGCAATGTTTTTTAGATCGATATCTTCTGCGAATTTTTTATTTTTTGCATGAATTCTTAGAATATCTTCTCTTTCTTTAACATCTGGTAAATTAATTACTATTGTTCTATCAAATCTGCCCGGTCTTAATAATGCATCGTCCAACATTTCTGGTCTGTTTGTTGCTGCTATTACTATTACTGATTGTTCTGATTCAAAACCATCCATTTCAACTAATAATTGATTTAGTGTTTGATTATTTTCAGTGTCTGCACCTATTGCATTTGCTCTTCTTGCTCCTATTGCATCTATTTCATCTATGAATATTATACATGGTGCAATTTTCTTGGCTCTTTCAAATAACTTTCTTACTCTTGATGCTCCAAGTCCTGCAAATAACTCTACAAATTCTGAACCACTCATTGAGATGAACGGTACTTTCGCTTCACCTGCAATTGCTTTTGCTATTAAAGTTTTACCTGTTCCTGGTTTTCCTGAGAATAGTACACCATGTGGTACTTTTGCTCCCATTTCTTTATATTTATCAGGATTTTTTAAAAAATCAATGATTTCAATCATTTCATTTTTTTCTTCATCCAACCCTGCTACATCATCAAATTTTACATCGTTGTTTGATACTTCTGGATCACATACTTTACCTTTTTTTCCAACACCTTGCATTTCAAAAATCAAATATGCCATACCTAACATTATTAATGTTGGTAAAAATCTTACAAATCCTGTCATGAAACTTGCAAAAATTGATTTTCTTTTTTGTTCAATTTCTACAGTTTTTCCTGATGCTATTTTTTGATTTACTAATTCCATGAATGCTTGTGTGTTTGGAATTGTTGAATTTTTCTTTTTGTCTTCTGGTACTTTATTATCTTTTTCAATATCTTTTTTATATGATAATAATGCTGTTTGACTTGCTTCATTTAATTCGATTTTTTGTAATTTTTCTTCATCAATATCTTTTAATAATTGTGAATATGCTACAGAATTTTCCTTTTGTTTATTGTTTTTTTGAATTGTATAATATACTGCTGTTCCCAATATCGCTAATAAAGCGATTATTAAAAGAATATTTACTACTATGTCTTTTAATGATTTCTTTTTGTTGTTTTTTTCTTTGTTTTCAGCCATTTTGCAACCTTTCTATTATGTATTGTCTTTTACAATATTATCATCATCAGTATTTTCTTTTTCTGATTTATCTTCTTTTTTATTATCTTTTTCTTGTTTTTTATCTGTTCTTTCTTCTTCTGGTTCTTCATCTTTTTTAGTAATTACAATTTGCTCTTTTATAATTAATTCTTGTTGGTTTCCTATTTCTTTTCTTCTGATAAGCAATAGAGCTACTACTAAGTATATGTATGTTAATATTAAATATAATAGATCTAAGTTTGGCACAATGAAATTGAATTTTGTGAATATCATTATTGCTGTCAATACTACAAATACCATTGTTGCAAGTGTTATTGACATACAGCTAATATTAAATAGTTTACTGTATGATATCTTCACTTTCATTATTTTACTTGTTATTATTGCTATTAATGAAATTGCTAAAACATTTATTATTGTTACTGATACTGTTGTTAACAATATCACAATTGATATAAAAACTAGTGTTTTTTGCAGAATTTCATTTTGCTTTTGTTCAGTTAATAATTTCAATGTATCGGCTTTTGTGAAATTCTCCGGTAGACCAACTTGTTTTGCAATTGATGAATATTTATATTTTACAATTTTTGTTTTTGGTTGTTTTACTAGTAAATAGTCTTTTGAAAATACAAATAAATTTCCTTTTCTCGATAATAATTCTTTGTGTTCTTTTTCAACATTCTCATAATTTGTTAATATTATAGTTCCATCGAACATTTTATCATAGTCTGTTTTGTTAGTTCTGATTATTGGTTCTTCTGAATCTACTTTAAATTTACCGTCCACAACTTCATAATTGGGTAAATTGTGTTCAACAAATTTTTTGAATATATCCATTGCTTCTACTTCTGTTCTTGTTATTACTGGTGTTAGTATTATTGTTACTAATACTGATAGTAATAATATATAACTGATAAAGCTTGGAACTGTTGATTCTGATATCTTATCATATTTATCAATTCCAAAAATTGATACAAAAAATTTTCTAAAAAAGGTTGTTTTTAATTTTTGTGTATTTTCCATTTTTCCTCCAAAAACACTATATTTTTGTTATTTCATATTTATTTTCTGGTAAATCTTTAATATTGTAGCCTCTATTAATTACTTCAGCTCTTAATTCGTCAGCTCTTTGATAATCTTTATTCTGCTTTGCTTCAATTCTTTGTTTTGCTAATAATTCAATTTCTTCTGGTATTTCTATACGTTCTTCTATTTGATATTTTTCTGAATTTATTAGATCTAATCCGAGAATTTTATCGAATTTTATAATTAATTCGGCTATTTGTTTAGATTTTGTTTCATTTTTTAATAAATCCCATACAATTCCCATTGCTAATGGTAAATTTAAATCATCATTAACTGCTTCATTAAATTTGTTTTCTGCTTCTAATAATACATTATTATCAATTTTTGTATCTGAATTTTTATTTAATATATATAGTTTGCGCAATTTATTTAATGACGTTTGTGCTGATTTTGCGCCTTCAAATGTGAAGTTTAATTTATTTCTATAATGTGCACTAAAACAGAATAATCTATATGCTAATGCTTCTATTCCTTTTTCTTGTAAGTCTACCATTCTATATACGTTGTGAAGTGATTTAGACATTTTTCCATTGTCTATTAATAAAAATTCTACATGCATCCAAAAATTTGCTGGGTTGTGGCCAAACGCACCTTTGCATTGTGCTATTTCATTTTCATGATGAACTGGAATATGGTCAACTCCACCAGTATGAATATCAAAATTTTCACCTAAAAATCTTTTACTCATTGCTGAACATTCTATATGCCATCCTGGATATGACAATCCCCATGGACTTTCCCATTTCATCAAATGTTCTTTTGGAGCTTTTATCCATAATGCGAAATCTGCTGGATTTCTTTTTTCTGGATCTACTTCAATTCTTGCTCCTGCTTCTTGTCCTGATAATTTATTATTTGATAATACTGGGTATTTTTCTAATTTAGTGATATCAAAATATATTCCTTTACTTGTCTCGTATCCATAACCATTATCAACAATTTCTTTTACCATTTCTTCCATTTGATCAATATTGTCAGTTGCTTTTGTTATTGTTGTAGGAATTTCAATATTTAATGATTTTATATCATCCATAAAATATTTTGTATAATATGCTGCTATTTCATAAGGGTCTCTTCCTTCAGAACGTGCAGCTTTTTCCATTTTATCCTCACCAGTATCTGCATCTGATGTTAAATGTCCAACATCTGTTATGTTCATAACGTGATTTACATTTAAACCATTGTATTCAAGCATTCTTTTTAATGTATCTGCAAATATGTATGCTCTCATATTTCCAATATGCGCATAGCTGTAGACTGTTGGTCCACAGCTATACATTTTTACTTCATTAGGATGTATTGGTTTAAACTTTTCTTTTTCATGTGTTAATGTGTTATATAAATATATTTCCATATTCTAATCCTCTATCTATGGTGTTGTTGTATTTGTTGTGTTTGTACTTCCTCCAGAAGTTGTATTTGTTGATGCTGTTGTATTTGTTGTGTTTGTTGCAGGTCCGCTTGAAC
>JABCOX020000040.1 GCA_013333395.2 Clostridiales bacterium
AAAATATGCATATCATTATTAGTAATAGTTCTATAAATTTTAAAAACTTCCTTATCCTTTAAAATCTCTCTCGGATTTAAATCACCGATAACATATCCATCACTATATGGATAATAAACCGGAACATCCTGAACAGATTTAATTTTAACAAATGCTTCATTTAAATAATTAATCAAATCCTCACAAGAATTCTTATACTCTTCAAAAGTAGTCAAATCATTAATTCCAAGCACAGCATAAATATTTCTAGAATTTTCTCTATATTCCTTATTATTTAAGACTTGTACCTTTGTTCTATCTTCCATTAAATTTCCAAAGATTTCAGCCTTAATATTTTCATCATAACTATTTTTTAATTCTTCAAGCTGCTTTTCAATTATCTTTTCAGACTTATTCTTTCTACCAGCAACCTTGGTTTTCTTTAATTCACCATTTTCGGTTTTTTCACGTTCATCCAAAATTGCATTAATTGTCTCAATAATATATTGTGTCGCAAACAAAGAATCACATTCATTCACAGATAATTTCCTTCTCTGAAGTTCATCAACCTTTTGAGCAAATTCTTCTAAATCGTCCTCAATATTAAATCCAGGATCAATTTTATTAGTACTTTCATTACCAAGTCCAAATGATGACCCCTCATGTAACTCTTCAATTTTATCCTTATTGGTAAATTTCCAAAATTCAAAAATACTCTTCTTATGCTTTTCAATTTCTTCTATATAATTTTTAGCATTTTCAATTTTTTTATCCAAATTTGTCTTTTTCAACAATAAAGCTCTATGGTCAGCTTGTAAGTTACTGTAAATTTGCTCATATTCACGTAAATCATTACATAAACCAACCAAATCAGACAAAGTATATACATCCTTATTAGCCTTAGCCCTTTTCGATGAAATACCATCCAGAATTTTTAATCTTTCTTTATCATCTTTAATGTCCCTAGCTCTATAGCTATCATTTTTCTCATCAGCAACATCATTATTCACATCAATGGCTTGTTCAATCTTCTCAATAGGAATAGCCTTATTCTTTTTAAAAAAATATCTAACTTTTTTAAAGAAACTTTGCTTACACTCCAAAAACATTACAATCTGTTTTTCATAATAAACATAATTTACATTATCAATTTTAATTTGTTCCTTAAGTTTTGAAATCTTAAGTTTAATACTTTCAATATCAGAATTAATAGAAACTCTCGTCTCCAACATATCTTTATATTGTTTAGAAATGAATTTAGAAATATTCTGTATAGTAATCTGCTTACCTTTATACTTAAAAATCAATTCACCCTTTTTATCAACAGCTGTTTCAATCGGAAAAGCATTATGCGTCTCAGTCGCTAAAATAAACAAAGCTTTAACCAAGGTATAAAAATTAAGTGCCTCACTCCTTGTTTCAATTTTAACTCTATATTTGGTTTTAAAACCTGTAAATAAAGCTGTTTCTCCAATAATAAAATTCTTATAAACTTTATCATTTTCTACATCATGATAAACTTCAAAAACATTGCACCAATTTTTTGTAAAAGACCATATATAATTTTCAAGTTCATTAATTTCTTTTCGAGTCAAAAGATCTTCACAGTAACTCATTTTGCAAATTGGAATAAATACTTTAAATTCCGGATCAGTCAATTTTTTCTTTATTAAATAAAATAATACCGATGTTTTTCCTTCTTTTGCAGGAAACAACATATAATATTTCTTATCCTCAGTCGAATAAAAAATTTGCCATAAATAATTATCATCATACTTAATAAAAAAAGGCATTTTAGTATTTAATTTTTTTTGCATTTTTTCAAAATTTAATATATCTAATAATGATGCTTTATCCATCACATCATTGAATTCTTCAGGATTTTGTTTTACATATTCATCAAGTGCTAAAGATTTCTTGTATCTTTCAGGTATCGGAGTAGTTCTATCAGTTGTACTAATAAAAATATCAATATCTTTAACAGCTACATATTTATAAATTCTATAAATATCAGCCTCATCTTTAGCATCTGAGATTGTCAATTTAGGCTTTTCAGCTACTAATTCAGATGGAATAGTATTTAAATCAAATCCAATATAGTTCAAAAGTTCCTTTGACAATTCACTACCTCCCATATTTTTCTATGTTTACAAGTAATTCATAAACATTCTAAGATATAATATCATAAAATACCCTATTTTTAAAGTATTACTACAATATTATTTCAAAAAACAACATAATATTACAAAAGCAGTGATTTTAAAAATCACTGCTTTATTTTATAAACTTTTATTTTCAATTTCTTGTTTAATTTTTGCAACTGTATCTTCAATACTTAAAGATCCAATTTCACCTTCACTTCTCTTTCTAATAGAAACAGTATTTGTCTCAACTTCTTTAGCTCCAACAATTAACATGTATGGAATCTTTTGTGTTTGAGCCTCTCTAATTTTATACCCAATTTTCTCAGCTCTATCGTCAAGTTCAACTTTTAAATTAGCATTAAAGCAAGCTTCATAAACCTTTTTAGCTTCATCAATAAATTTATCACTAATAGGTAAAACTTTAACTTGAACAGGAGCAAGCCATACTGGTAAATTACCTTTTGTTTCTTCAAGTAAAAATGCAACAAATCTATCAAGTGAACCCAAAATAGCTCTATGAACAACAACAGGTCTAACTTTATCACCATTTTCATCAACATATTCAAGCTCAAATTTTTCAGGTAATTGATAATCAAGTTGACAAGTTGATAATGTTACATCATGTCCTAATGCACTAATAACTTGAACATCAAGTTTAGGACCATAGAAAGCCGCTTCACCTTTAGCTTCATAAAAATCAACACCAAGCTCTATTAAAACTTCTCTTAATTCATTTTCACTCTTATTCCAAAGTTCATCATTATCAAAATATTTTTCTTTATTCTCAGGATCTCTTAAAGATAATCTAAACTTATAATTTTTAAAACCAAAATCCTTATAAGTATCAAGAATCAACTCAATAACAGCTTTAAATTCGTCTTTTATTTGATCAGGTCTACAGAAAATATGTGAATCATTCTGTGTAAAACATCTTGCTCTTTCTAGACCAACCAATGTTCCACTATCTTCAAATCTAAAATCATGTGCAACCTCAGCCATTCTAAGTGGTAAATCATGATATGAATGTAAGAAATTCTTATAAATCATCATGTGATGAGGACAATTCATTGGTCTTAAAACATATGCTTCATTATCCATTTCCATTACAGGGAACATATCATCTTTATAATGATCCCAATGTCCAGAAGTTTTATATAAATCAACACTACCAAGAGATGGTGTTAAAACATGTTTATATCCAAGCTTCAATTCTTTATCCATAATATAATCAGATAAAGCTCTTCTTAATAAAAATCCATTAGGAAGCCACATTGGGAAACCCTTACCAACTAAATCAGAAGTCATAAAAATTCCAAGTTCTTTTCCTAATTTTCTATGATCCCTTTCTTTGGCCTCTTCAAGTTTTTGAAGATATTCATCAAGCATTGATTGTTTAGGGAAAGAAATAGCATAAACTCTTTGAAGCATTTTGTTCTTCTCACTTCCCCTCCAATAAGCACCTGCAACTTTAAGTAATTTAACAATCTTAACTTTTCCAGTGCTCATTAAATGTGGACCAGCACATAAATCTGTAAATTCACCTTGTTTATAAAAAGAAATAACTTCATCTTCAGGTAAATCATTAATTAATTCAACTTTATAAGGCTCTTTTAGTTTTTTTGCCAATTCAATAGCTTCATTTCTTGGCAATTCAAACCTACTAATTTCCAAATTTTCCTTAATAATTTTTTTCATTTCAGCCTCGATAGCTTCGAAATCAACTTGAGAAATCTTCTTATCATCAGAATCAAAATCAT
>JABCOX020000041.1 GCA_013333395.2 Clostridiales bacterium
ATAACCCATTGCCTTCTTCTTGGCAAGTAATCCACCGAACAATGTTATTATTCCAAATATTCCAAACCCAATAACCATTCCTAATATTCTATCAACAAATATATTCAAGCTATCAAATCCCTCTATTATCGAAAATAACATTCCTATCTCAAACAATATCAATATCAATCTATCAGGAATAATATGTTCTTTAAAATCAATTGTTAAGACCGAGATTAACAATGGAGTCAATAATAAATATTTTAAAGTAACTAAATTTAAGCCAAACAAATATAAAATTGCAACATATAATGCCATTATTGAAAACATTAAAAACATATTCAACTTTTGATTAGGAATATATTGAGTAAACAATTCTTTACAAAAAACTTTCTTATGATGAGCAAATCTAATATTCACCCAATTCATAAATTGTCCTAAAAACATTCCAAACAATCCTATAAAGAAATAACCCAATATATGAATATTATTAATATACATTTTTTATTTCCCCCAATTTCTAGCTTTATACCCATCTTCAATTTTTCTCTTAAATTTTTGTAAAAAGCTTTTTTCCATTTCAACAGGCTCTGTTAAAATAGAAAACATTTTAGTTTTATTAGAAACCCACACATCTGTAAATATTTGATCACCTATTTCTGCAATTTCATTATAACACAAATCCAGTTCTTTTCTAGCTTTTTTTATTCCTCTTTTAAAAGGTTTTAAAGCAAAAAACACATAAATCAATCCATGTTTCTTAGTTAATAACTCAATTTGTTTTTTCTTTCTACCATTCGAAACAATTGCAATCTTAATCCCTGATTCAATCATTGAATTAATCCAATCATCAAGACCTTCTATTTTATTCCTACTCAAATCAATCAAAGTATTATCAACATCCAAAATCAGACCTTTAATATTGTTTTCTTTTAAAAAATCAATTGTAATATCAGTTATAATGTCAAACTCTGCATTTGGCTTTATCATATTTCCTCCTCTTTAAAAAATACCAACAATATTTCCATTTTCATCAACATCAATAGTTTCAGCAGCAGGTACTTTTGGTAATCCAGGCATAGTCATTATATCACCAGCTTTTACAACAATAAAACCTGCTCCATTTTTTAACTCTACACCAGTAATCGTTATATCAAAATCTCCTAAACACATTAAATTATTCTTGTCATCTGAAAAAGAATACTGTGTTTTAGCAACACATACTTCAAAGCCTTTAGTATTATTAGTAATTTTATTAATAATATTCAACTCTTCAATTGCCTTTTCAGTATATAATACATTTCTAGCCCCATAAATTTTTGTAGCAATATTAGAAACTTTTGTTTTTAAATCATCTCCAACATCATATGCAAATGTTATGTTACTATCTTTTTCTACCATTCCTAACAATTTATTGCAAAAATCAATTGTGCCATCAGAACCCTTTTCCCAATTATTCAATAATTCAATATCAGCAAATTTAGAAACTTCACTTCTTAAAAATTCAATTTCTGAAATATCATCATTACTATATTTATTAATTGCAACAATCGGATTAAGACCGAATGATTTAATATTTGAAATATGTTTTAATAAATTTTCAAGACCCATTTTTAAGGCATCCATATTTGGTAAAACACATTCTTTAACACTTGCACCACCATGATATTTTAAAGCCTTAAGTGTAGCAACAATTACAACAGCTGCAGGATTCAACGAATTTTCACGTGCTTTAATATCTATAAATTTTTCAGCTCCTAAATCTGCACCAAATCCTGCTTCTGTAACAACATAATCACCAAGTTTCAATGCCATTTTAGTTGCGATAACACTATTACATCCATGTGCAATATTAGCAAAAGGCCCACCATGAACAAAACACGGATTATGCTCAAGTGTTTGAACTAAATTAGGATTAATAGCATCTTTTAATAAAGCAATCAAACTTCCCACAATTTTCAAATCACTTACATAAATAGGCTCATCACTTTCATTATAACCAATTATCATTTTACCAAGTCTATTTCTTAAATCAGCTAAATCCTTTGATAAGCAAAATACAGCCATAATTTCAGATGCAACAGTTATATCAAAATGATCCTCACGAGGAACCATTCTTTTTTCACCAGATAAGCCTGTTTGAACTGTTCTAAGTTGTCTATCATTTAAATCCACAGCTCTCTTCCAAGTAACTTTTTTAATTTTTAACTCATTACCTGAAAAAATATGATTATCAATTATTGCACTAATCAAATTATTAGCTTCAGTAATTGCATGAATATCACCTGTAAAATGTAAATTAATATCTTCCATTGGTGTTATCTGTGAATATCCTCCACCAGTTGCACCGCCTTTTATTCCAAAAACAGGACCAACGGATGGTTCCCTCAATGCCAAAACTGTTTTTCTATTTAATTTATTAAGACCTTCGGCAATACCTATTGCTGCAGTAGTCTTTCCTTCACCAAGTGAAGTCGGATTTATCGAAGTTACTAATATTAACTTACCATCATTATTATTTTTTATTTTTTCAAAAAATTTTAAATCAATCTTAGCTTTATATTTTCCATA
>JABCOX020000042.1 GCA_013333395.2 Clostridiales bacterium
ATATTGCAGGACCAAGAGTTTTGGAACATATGGTTGATACTGTTTTGTACATTGAGGGGGAGAGATTCTTTTCATATAGAATAGTTAGAAGTGTTAAAAATAGATTTGGATCAACTAATGAAATTGGGATGTTTGAAATGGATAATGAGGGAATGGTTGAGGTTAAAAATTCATCATCATTATTAATTTCTGAAACGGATGAAAAGCACAGTGGATCTGTTTTAGTGTGTAGTGTTGAGGGAACAAGACCATTGCTTGTGGAAATACAAGCCTTGACTACACCTAGTGTATATGGATTACCTAAGAGAACTGCAAATGGTTTTGATTATAATAGACAGGCTTTATTGATTGCAGTTTTAGAGAAATGTGCTAGAATCAATTTAGGAAATCAAGATGTTTATTTAAATATTGCAAGTGGTATGAAGCTTGCAGAGCCTGCAGTTGATTTGGGAGTAGCTATTGTTATGGTGTCAAGTTTTAAGGATATCTATATACCAAAAGATGTTTGTTTTATTGGAGAACTTGGCCTTACTGGGGAAGTAAGATCTGTTAATTTGATTGAAAAAAGACTTAATGAAATTGAGAGGCTTGGAATTAAGAAAGTTATTATTCCATATAATAATAAAAAAATGTTGAAAAATAACTATGATTTGAATATAATTGGTGTTAAGAATATTAATGAAGCTTTGAGTGCAATTATGAATAACAAGTTTAATTAATTGGAAACGAAATGATATGAGCAAAGATAATAAAAAAGAAAAAGTAGAAGTGAAGAAGAAATATAAGGTTCGTAAAAGCGATGAAGAAAATAAAAAAACATTTGATAATGTAGTTTTTATAATTTCTTGTGTTTTAGCAATATTATTAATTTGTGGAATTGGAGCTACAATTGCTGGTGCTATTAAGAATAAAAATGAAGTAATTAAGAATCCAATCGCTACAATTGAAATTGAAAATTATGGAACTATGACAGCTGAGTTATATCCAGATCAAGCTCCAAATACAGTTGCTAATTTTATTAAATTAGCTAATAATGGATTTTATGATGGTTTAACATTCCATAGAACAATTCCTAATTTTATGATTCAAGGTGGGGATCCAAAAGGAACTGGTGCTGGTAATGCAACACTTGATAAACTTGGTTATACTTCAACTGAGGATTATTCTATTCCTGGTGAGTTTATTTTAAATGGATTTAAGAAAAATACTGTTAAACATACAGAAGGAACATTATCAATGGCTAGAGCTGATTATTCTCAAATGGGACAAAGTTTAGCTAAGAAGGGATATAATTCTGCTTCTGCACAATTCTTTATTATGACTGCTGATAATACACAACTTGATGGTCAATATGCAGCATTTGGAAGATTGTTAACAGGACTTGATATTGCTAAAAAGATTTCTAATGTTGAAGTTGAAACAAGAGATTCTAAAGATACAAAGAAAACAGCGGATAAGCCAGTAACTCCTGTTAAAATTAAAACAATTAGAGTTGAAACTTTTGGCAGTGATTATGGAATGCCAAATACATTGAAACCTTTTGATTACTATTCATACATGATGTCTCAATATGGTAGTCAAATTAAAAATTCAGCACAACAACATTAAGATTAATATGAATAATAATAGAAAGTTATGGTAGATATTACTATAACTTTTTTTATTTATTACAATTACTTTATTTGATTGAATTAAATTGCATACAATGATAGAATTTGATAATTAAGAGAGGATTGATATGAGAGTTAAGAATAGACTTAATTTTAATAAAATATTAAAAAAATATTGGCTGTGGTTAATTTTAGCTGTGGCTGTTTTAATTATTCCAGCTACTAATTCAAAGTATTTATTACAAAAGTCTGCTAGTCTTGAACTTAAGCCTGATAGATATAATTTAACAGTGCCTCAAATTACTACTATGATTTCATCAAGTGCTGATAAAATAAATTTTAGAATTACAAATAGTAATTTATATCCTATAACTTTAGATATTGTTTATAAAGGAAATGTTATTTCTACTGGAATTACAGTTCCAGCAAATACTAATTATGCTGGAACTTTTGATATAACTCAGAATGTTTATGACGAAATTTTTAATGATAATGGTGCAGAGATGGATATTAAAGTGACTAGTCCATATTCTGTTGAATATCCTAATAGTATTATAGTTAAATTACCTGAAGCTAATTTGGCTGGAAGACTGGAAAATAGTGATTTTTTTGGTAATAATTTTGATATAACTAAGGTTGCAAAAGTTAGTTTTTCAGATCAAGGTATAACTCCACCTGCAAGTGCTTTGGGTAGTTTTGACGTATCTGATGGACAGAAGGGTAATGTTGTTGCATGGTATACAAAGAATGCTAATGATCCTAATATGTACGATGTTGTAATATCTGCAAATGAAAAAGTTAAGAGTAAGAATCCGGAATATATGTTATCTGGATTTACTGGATTAAAAGAGGTTGATTTTACTAATTTTAATGTTAATGGAAAAGCTAGTTTGATGGGATTATTAAAAAATACGACTTCTTTAAAAAATATTAATTGGGGCGGAATTGATACTTCTTCAGTTATAAAGTTTGCTAAGATGTTTGAAAATTCGGGAGTAGAGAATTTAGATTTGTCGACATTGGATTGGTCAAATGTAAGAGAAGCATATTCTATGTTTGCTGATGCAGAGAAATTGGAAAGAATTAATTTAACTGGTATTAATACAGCTTCTTTGACGAATATGAGTTGGATGTTTAAAGGCACTAAATCTTTAAAATATTTTAATCCAGCAGATTTAAATGTTTCAAACGTTTCAACATTATCATTTGCATTTGCTGGAACGGGTGGTGCGACTAGTTATGATTTTTCATCATGGGATGTTTCAAAAGTTGTTGACTTTACACATATGTTTGATCTTGCTAATGATTTGAAAAGCATTAACTTAACAGGTTGGGATGTAAGTAATGGTGAAAGATTTTATAATATGTTTCAAAGAATGGGAAATATTGAAGAAATCGATGTTTCATCGTTCCATCCAATTAAAGCTAAAACTATGTCTGGAATGTTTCAATTAAATCCTAAGTTGAAAAAAGTTATTTTTAATAACCTTGATACGAGAAATGTTGTTAATATGGATTTAATGTTTGCTGATAATCCTGAATTAATTGATTTGGATGTGACTAGTTTTAAAACTGGAAATGTGCAGTCATTTAATAATATGTTTAGAAAAGCTTCAAAATTAGAAAATTTAGATGTTTCAAATTTTGATACAAGTTCAGGGAAATCATTTAGTTCAATGTTTATTAATTGTTTTAAACTTAAGGAGTTAAATGTAAAAGATTGGAATATGTCCAATGCACAAAACTTGTATGCAATGTTTTTGGGATGTAAATCAATTAAAAAATTAGAATTAAATAATTGGAATACATCAAATGTTACTAATATGGCAGGTATGTTTTCAGCTACAACTAGTCTTGATGTATTGGAAGTTGATAGGTGGAACACATCAAATGTTATTGATATGGGCTCGATGTTTTCTGAAACTAATGTAACTTCATTACTATTAAATAGTTGGAATACTAAGAAAGTTAAATCTATGGCACATATGTTTAGTCGTACTAATTTGCATGTAATTGATGTATCGGGTTGGGATAATCAAGCTTTGCTAGATGGTTCTTATATGTTTTGGATTAATAAAAAATTACATACATTGAATACTAGTGGTTTTACTACACCTAATATTACAAATATGGCAAGTATGTTTTCAAATTGTCCTGAGTTAGTTACATTGGATTTGAGTAGTGCGAATACTTCTAAAGCAACAAGAATGGAATCAATTTTTTACGGAGCTAAAAATTTAAAACACTTGGATATAAGTAATTTTAGAGCTGATGCTTCTCCAAATATTCATAATATGTTTAATTCGTGTTTCTCATTTTTGGATATAAAAGCGGATAATTTTGAATTTACTAAAGCAGTAAATAATTCAAACATTGCATTTCATAATACTGTTAGTAATGACATAGATATTAAAGTTAAAAATGCTGCTGAGAAAGCATGGTTGCTTTCTAAATATCCAAGTTTTACAAATGTACATGAATAATTGATTTAAAAAGTTATGGTAGATATTACTATAACTTTTTTTATTTATTACAATTACTTTATTTGATTGAATCAAATTGTATACAATGATAGAATTTATTAGTCGAAAGAGGATTAAAATGAAATTAAAGCAAAAGGTTAATTTTAATAAAATAATAAAGAAGTATTGGCTATGGTTAGTTTTAATTGTGGCTGTTTTAATCATTCCTGCAACTAATTCAAAGTATTTATTACAAAAATCGGCTAGTCTTGAACTTAAGCCTGATAAATATAATTTGGCTGTACTTCAAACTACTACTGCAATTTCTTCAAGTGCTGATAAAATAAACTTTAGAATTATAAATACTAATTCATATCCTATAACTTTAGATATTGTTTATAAAGGAAATGTTATTTCTACTGGAATTACAGTTCCAGCAAATACTAATTATGCAGGTGATTTTAGTATTACGCAAACTTTGTATGATGAATTGATAAGAAATGATGGTGCTGATATGGATATTAAAATTACAAGTCCATATTCTGTTGACTATCCAGGCACAATTAGAGTAGATGTTCCTGCTGCAAATTTGGCTTTAAGAGCTGGAAAAACTGATTTCTTTGGAAATAATTTTGATATAACGAAGATTGCAACTGTTAGATTTTCTGACCAAGGTATAACTCCTCCTACAACTGCACTTGGTAGTTTTGATGTATCTGAAGGAAAAAAAGGAAATGTTATTGCTTGGTATACAAAAAATGCTGCAGATCCAAATATGTATGATGTTGTAATATCTGCTTATGGTAAAGTTAAAACTAGAAATGCTGATTCATTATTTGCTGATTTTACAGGATTGACGGATGTTGATTTCACTAACTTTAATGGTAAAGGAATTAATAGCTTTAGAAATTCTTTTAAAAATACAAAATCATTGAAAAATATAAATTGGGGAGGACTTGATACATCTTCTGTACAAAGTTTTGGTATAATGTTTTTGGGATCTGGAATTAAAAATTTAGATATGAGTTCTTTGGATTGGTCTAAAGTTACAGATACATCTTCAATGTTTTCAGATGCAGATAAATTGGAATCCTTAAATTTGACGGGAATAAATACGGAATCTTTAAGAAATATACATAGTATGTTTAGAAATACTCGTGTGTTAAAGCATTTTAATCCAGCTGATTTGAATGTCTCTAATGTAACATCAATGGGATATGCTTTTGCTGGCACTGGTGGAGCAGAAAGTTATGATTTTTCATCATGGGATGTTTCAAAGGTTAGGGATTTTTCAAATATGTTTGGAAGTGCACCTGATTTAAAAAGCCTTAATTTGACTGGATGGGACGTAAGTAGTGGTACAAATTTTTCATATATGTTCCAGAGAATGGGGAATATGGAGGAGTTGGATGTTTCTTCATTCCATCCTGTAAATGCTACAAGTACAATAGGTATGTTCCAATTTAACCCTAAGTTAAAGAAGATAAAGTTTAATAATTTTGATACAAGTAAAGTTGTTAATATGGATTCAATGTTTGCGCATAATCCTGAATTAGTTGATTTGGATGTTACTAGTTTAAAAACTGGAAAAGTTACTAATTTTAGTAATATGTTTAGAAATGATAATAAATTAAAGGTACTTGATGTTTCAAATTTTGATACAAGTTCTGGAATTTCTTTTTTGGCAATGTTTTATAATATGTCTTCTGTTGAAGAATTGGATGTTAAAAATTGGGATGTTTCAAATGCTAAGATTTTTCAATCTATGTTTACTGATTGTAAGTCACTTAAGAAGTTAGAATTGAATGGATGGAATACTAGTAAAGTTACTGATATGCGTAGTATGTTTGCAAATACTACGGGAATTGAAAAAATAGAGGTATCTAATTGGAATACAGAGAGGGTTACC
>JABCOX020000043.1 GCA_013333395.2 Clostridiales bacterium
ACACGATGAATTAATTAATAGTGAATTAGAAATATTAAGTGGTTATTATCATGGAGACTTAAGTATTAATCATCCAAATGAATATGCAGAAAAAGTTAATAAACTGATAAAATAACTGTTTGGAAAATTTTAGTAAACACGAGCAGTTTGAAGAGTAAAGATGATGAGAGCCGAAAGACTCTTATTTTTATGTCTTTAAATTTTATTCACTTAATATTAAACTGTTTACAACATTCTGAATAACTATGATTTTCTTCAAGATAATATTTAATAAATTTCAATTTATTTTAATATTTAGACATAAAAATGAACCCTCCTTGTTAAACTATATATCTTTTTTAACAAGGAGGGTTCACTTTAATATTGAGGGATAATTATATATTAAAATTCACAATTTTTTGGTGTTCTTGGAAATGGTATTACATCTCTAATATTTAACATTCCTGTTACATACATCATGAATCTTTCAAATCCAATACCGAATCCAGAGTGAGGGACACTACCATATTTTCTTAGGTCCATGTACCACCAATATTCTTCAGGGTTCATATTTAAGCTATCCATTTTTGTTTTTAATTTTGTGTAATCATCTTCTCTTTGACTTCCACCAATTAATTCACCGATTCCTGGAACTACTAAGTCTGATGCAGCAACTGTTTTTCCGTCATCATTTTGCTTCATATAAAATGCTTTTATTTCAGCAGGGTAGTTTGTTATGAATGTTGGTCTTCCAAATATTTTTTCTGAAATATAACGTTCATGTTCTGTTTGAATATCAGCACCCCATGAAACTTTATATTCAAAGTTATCATTATTTTTTTCTAATTCTTTTATTGCATCTGTGTATGTTATTCTACCAAATGGTTTTTCTAAAGTTGTGTTTAATTTTTCTTTTAGTCCAGGAGCAATGAATTTATCGAAGAATTCAATTTCTTCTGGAGCTTTTTCTAGGATATATGAGATACAGTATTTAATCATTTCTTCGGCAATATCCAAACAATCTGATAAATCTGCAAATGACATTTCAGGTTCAATCATCCAAAATTCTGCAGCGTGTTTTACAGTGTTTGAATTTTCTGATCTGAAAGTAGGGCCAAATGTATAAATGTTTCTTAAAGCTAGTGCGTATGTTTCACCTTCAAGTTGTCCACTAACAGTTAAGTGAGTGTTTTTACCAAAGAAATCTTGTGAATAATCAACTGTGTTATCTGCGTTTAGAGGTGCTTTATTTGGTTCAATTGTTGTTACATTGAACATTTCTCCAGCGCCTTCTGCATCACTTCCTGTGATGATTGGAGTGTGTACATATACGAAATCTTTTTCTTGAAAGAATCTATGAATTGCATATGATAATAAACTACGTACTCTAAATACTGCAGAAAAAGTATTTGTTCTTGGACGTAAGTGTGCTTGAGTTCTTAAAAATTCAAAGCTTGTATTTTTCTTTTGTATAGGGTAGTCCTTATCTGATAAATTATATACTTCAATATTTTGTGCATGAATTTCAAATGGTTGTTTTGCATTTTCAGTTTTTACAACTGTTCCTTTAATGATTAATGATGAAGAAATTGAAACTTTTGTTATTTCTTCATAATTTGAAAGTGAATTATCAAATACTATTTGAATGTTCTTTAAAAAAGAGCCATCATTTAATTCAATGAATCCAAAATTCTTTGAAGAGCGGATTGTTCTAACCCAACCCGCTATTTCAATTGTTTTATCTAAATAAGTGTCTATATCATTTTTATATAGTTCTCTGACTAGAGTATATTTCATATTATCCTCCTGTTGTGATTTATAAATTATATTACAGAGTTTAAATCAGTAGTTGTGCTTGTAATCGCATTACTGGGAGAAGAAGTGCTTGGTGCAGTGTAATCAACTCCTGTTTGATTTGTTGTTACTCCTGAATTTGTTGTTCCTGTTGAACTTGTTGATGAACTACTAGTTGTTCCTGATGTTGTACCTTGGTTAGTTGTTGTATTTGTTGTAGTATTTGTACCTGTTGTTGAGTGAGTACCTGTAGTATCAGTTGCGCTAGATGAAGCAGCTGTGTTTTCTGGTTGTGTTAAGATTGAAGAATTTGTTGGTGTTGTGAATGTTTCAAATATTTTTTCAATCTCAGCATTTTCTGTTAAATCTATTGAAGATAGTTGTGATGTCAATGTGAATTGGAAGTTCATATCAATAGATGGTATTAATAATAAATAATATCTTGTTACTGTATTGTTTACAACAATATCATTATATGCGTAGTAGATGTTTGTTCCTTTTTGAACAAATCCTTGAGGTGATGGTGTTGATGTTCCATTTGATTGTGCTGCAGATTCTGCAAATGCGTTTGTATATAGATTGAAGAAAGTTGATCTTCCTTGTTCTGTTGAAACAGTTGTATTAATTGTTGTTGACAATTTTTCTATATAGTTATCTGCATATTTGAATACATCACCATTTTGTAATGTTAATGAATTTGTTGCTTGGTTAAATGTCCAAATTGATGAATTATAAGATAGGGTATATGTAGTGTTTGCACTTCCTGCTTTAAATGTATATTCTGATAATTGTTTTTCTGGAGTTACAACTGGTGTTTTTACAGTGTTTTCAGGTGTTATTGTTGTAGTTTTTGCTTTCTTATTTAATGAATCTGATTTTATTGAAATTCCAATAATATTAGAAATCATTACAACTATAACAATTATTGATATACCAAGAATTGTGCCTAAT
>JABCOX020000044.1 GCA_013333395.2 Clostridiales bacterium
AATTCAAACAGAGTGATTCAAGTGATTGTACCACTCTGTTTTATTATTTTGAAAAAAATTTTTCAAAGTAACTTACTAGTAACATATCAATAGTAAAATAAGAGTGTGAAAGGAGAGAACACATGGAAATATTAAAAGTAGAAAATTTAACAAAAATATATGGAAAGGATATGGCAAAAGTTGTAGCACTTGATAATGTATCATTTTCAGTAAACAAAGGAGAATTTGTAGCAATAGTAGGAGCATCAGGAAGCGGAAAATCTACCTTACTACATTTATTAGGAGGAGTAGATAGACCAAACTATGGAAAAGTATACATTGATGGAAATGACATATTTGACTTTAATGATGATAAACTAGCAATCTTTAGAAGAAGACAAGTTGGATTAATATATCAATTCTATAATCTAATTCCAATATTAAATGTAGAAGAAAATATAATTTTGCCATTATCATTAGATAATAGAAAAGTGGAAAAAGATAAGTTGGACGAATTATTAAAATTATTAGGATTAGAAAACAGACGAAATCATTTACCAAATGAATTATCAGGAGGTCAACAACAAAGAACAAGTATAGGAAGAGCTTTAATAACAAATCCTTCAATAATATTAGCAGATGAGCCAACAGGAAACTTAGATTCAAAATCAAGTGATGAAATAATAGCCTTATTAAAAAAATCAAATAAAGAATATAAACAAACCATAATAATGATCACACACAATATGGAAATAGCAAAATTAGCAGACAGAATAATAAAAATTGAAGACGGCAAAATTGTTGAGGAGGTATAAGATGAACTTACTTAACAAATTAACAATTAAAAATTTAAAATTAAACAAAAGAAGAACAATTGTAACAATAATAGGAATAATGTTAGCAGTAGCATTAATAAATGCAGTAGCAACAATGTATTTCAGTGGAATGGCTTCAATAATAAAAGCACAAAAAGCAACATCTGGAGATTACCATACTGTATTTTATAATGTTCCATTAAATGATGTAAAAACAATACAAAATAATAGAAATGTAGAAAATATTACTAGATTAAAATATTTAGGAATGTCAAAATTCAAATCAAATATGTCGCAAATACCTTATGTATCAGTAGTTGCAGCTGAAAAAGATAATATGAATAAATTAGGAATGTATCTAGTAAAAGGTAGATTACCAGAGAATGAAAATGAAATGGTAATAACAAATCATTTGAACAATATTATGAGTACAAACTATTCAATTGGCGACAAGTTAACATTGGAGATAGGTGACAGATATTCAAAAGACAATATAAAACTAAAAAAATCAGAAAATTTACAAGATGGTGAAAAAATCATCAATACAGAAAAAAGAGAATTTACAATAGTAGGTATTGTAGTGGACATTTCAGAAAGCGTTAATCAACCTGGAGAAGTAGCAGATACTGTAGTTACATGCTTAAGAAAAGAAGACATAAAAGATAACCTAGACATATTTATTAGATTAAATAAAGAAGGATTAAAGAAGCCATATATAGCCATTGGTGACATGCTAGGGATAGATGGTAATTTATATAAAGCAGTTCAAGACGATTATGCAACAGGAAGAGATGCAACAAAATCAGGAGAACTAAAAGAAAAATTTGCAAAAGAAAGAAAAAAAGCTAAATATCAATTTTCATCACAAAGATTTCTAATATCATTAGAAACAGATCAAAAAGACACATCATTCTTTGGGTTAAGATATGTAGCAGCAATAGCAATAGGCATAATAATATTCACATCAGTATTTTGTATCAAAAATAGTTTCGATATTTCAATAACTGAAAAAAACAAACAATATGGAATGTTAAGAAGTATTGGAGCAACTAAAAAGCAAGTAAGAAAAAATGTATTATTTGAAGCCACAATACTTGCATTAATAGGAATACCACTTGGAATATTCTTAGGATATTTTGCATCATTCATATTAGTTAAAATAAGCAACATGTTTTTAAAAGATTTAGTAGTAACACAAACTGAAATTAATTTTGAACTAATATTTGATTTAAATTGGATGAGTGCAGCAATATCCGCACTTTTAGGAATGGTAACAATTTATTTATCATCACTAAGAATTGCTAGAAAAGCAGCCAAAGTATCTCCTATAAATTCAATCAGAAACAGTGCAGATATAAAAATAAAATCCAAAAAATTAAAAGTGCCAAAATTAATAAAAAGCATATTTAAAATTGGTGGTGAAATATCATATAAAAATATGAAAAGAAACAAAAAGAGGTATAGAGTTACCGTAATTTCAATAGTTTTATCAATTATGGTATACATATCTTTAACAGCATTTATGCAAATAATGTTAAAACAACTTCAAGCAGCATTAGGAAATATAGATTATGATATATCATGTCATATATATAAAGAAAATGATGAAGAAATAACTAAATTAAACAATATAGCCAAAACAACTGAAGGTGTAACAGAATATACTCTACTACAATCAGATGTAGGAAAATATGATAAAAAGTTTTTAAATAAAGAAATAAAACAAATTTCTGAAAATTTCCCAGATAATGAAACAGTATCAATTATCGCAGTTGGAGATATAGAATAC
>JABCOX020000045.1 GCA_013333395.2 Clostridiales bacterium
CAAATTATTATAAATACTATATACAACAATCTTTCGTTGTTTGTGTACCATGCTCTTGCTTTCTCTGGTAGTAATGCTACTAGAATTTTTGATCCATCCAGTGGTGGTAATGGTATTAAATTAAACACTCCTAGTCCAATATTTATTGAGATTATATACCTTATTATTAGTGCTAATGTGTTTCCTACTGGGTTTGTTACCGCAAATATAAATCCAAATCTTAAGTATAATGCTAATATTATTGAGAATATTATAGCCAATATAAAATTCATTATTGGTCCTGCTAGTGACACTAATGCATTTCCCTTTTTTATAGATATTGTTCTTTTGAAATTGTTTGGATTTATTTCAACAGGCTTTCCCCATCCAAATCCTACAAATAGCAATAATATCATACCATATATGTCAATATGCTTTAATGGATTTAGTGTTAATCTTCCCTGCCTTCTTGGTGTATCATCACCTAATTTATCTGCCACAAATGCATGTGCATATTCGTGGAAAGTAATTGCTATCAATATTCCAGGTATTGCTGTTATTAATGCTATTATTTTCCCCGGTGTGTTTGCGTATTGTATAAAATTACTTATCATTAATACTACTAGTATTATCATCATTGTTGGATTACTTGAAAACCCTCCAAAATACATTTTTATCCTCCTAAATAATCATTTAAAATAGCGGTGCTACTAGTTTTAAAAGATTGTCTTTAAAACCTCTTATATATGATTTTTTTATTTCTTCTTTTTTTATTAATTTAGATTTTTGCATTGTTTCTAAATAATCTTTTTTTACTTGATTTAATATGCTTGATTTATAGAATATAGAATTATTTTCAAAATGTAAAAATAAACTTCTGAAATCTAAATTTACTGTTCCTATTGCGCATATTTTGTCATCAACTATCATTGATTTTCCATGTAAAAATCCTGGTGTGTATGTGTATATTTCAATTCCCGCTTCTGCCAATGTTCTATAATAACTTTTGGTTATTGAATATGCAAATTTTTTATCCGGAATTCCTGGCACTATAATTTTTATATCAACTCTTCTACGTGATGCATGTAATAGGGCGTTTAGAATTGTTTCGCCCAACATCAAATATGGGGTATAAAAATAAATATATTTTTTAGCTTGTGAAATTATATCCACGTAGATATTGTAACTTGTTGGTTCAATATCTGATGGAATGTCATAATATGAAAATACATACCCATCCTTTTTTTGATAATCTTTTTCTTCTAATTTCATAATATCATAATTGTCAATCTTGTCTTTTGAGAAAGCATTCCAAAATTCTATATACATTTGTACATATGGCTTTGCTGCATTTCCTTTTAATTTAAATCCAATATCTTTCCAATGTCCAAATCTTATTTTTTCATTAATATATTCATCTGCTAAATTTATTCCACCACTATATACTATATTTCCATCTATTATCATCATTTTTCTGTGATCCCTATTGTTTAAGGCTCCACGGATAAAAATCAATGGGTTGAATGCAGTTACTTTTATTCCTTCTTTTCTTAATTTTTGTGCATTTTTGAAACTGTATGATCCTATGCTTCCGAAGTCATCATACATTAGTCTTACATCAACACCTTCTTTAGCTTTTTCTGCTAATAAATTCATTATATTGTAGTAGAATATGCCTTTTTTTATTATAAAATATTCGAGATATATTGTTTTCTTTGCTTTTCTTATTTCTTCCAACATATCTCTAAACATATCTTCTCCGATTGGAAAATATTCTGCTTGTTCTACATATTCAATTGGGAATTTAGTCTTATCTTCAAAGAATTTGAATGTTTGATACATTCTTTCATCCTCTTCTTTTAGTTCTTCGAAAATTTCCGGTTTTGTTGTATTTTTAAATTCTATCTTTTTGCGTGATTCATTTAGTCTCTTCTCTAATTTTTTAGCGCTTTGACCTTTTCCAAAGAAAAAGAAAAACCACGCTCCTAATACAGGAAATGAAAATATTATTATTATCCATAATATTTTGTAAGTAGATTCTTCTCTTTCAAATATTAAGTTTAATATCAATAACATTCCTATTATTTTTACTATATTTAATGCTATATTATTATCTTTTAGTATCCTGTAAACAATATAGTACCAAAGAATTTGAAGTAAAATCGCTGGTAATATTGCGATTAATCGTTCTATTATTTTTCTCAAAATTTCCTCCGATTAAATTTATTTTATATAATTTATTATTTCATCTATTTTTACTTCTTCTTCTGTTCCTGTTGCCTTATTTTTAATTTTGACTGTATTTGATTCAACTTCTGTATCACCAATTGTTATTGTGTATTTTGAATTTTTCTTGTCAGAATATTTGAATTGTGCTTTTGTGCTTCTTTCCATAATATCTTTTTCTGCTCTAAATCCGGCGTTTCTAATTTCTCTAAGTAGCTTTATTGCATAATTGTTTGCTTTTTCTCCAATTGTAACTATGAATAAATCTAAATTATTTTCAAACACTTTACCTTGATTGTTCTCATCAAAGACATTTAATAGTCTTTCTTCACCTATGGCGAATCCTACTGCTGGTGTTGATGGTCCTCCTAGTTCCTCAATCATTCCATCATATCTTCCACCACCTACAATTGTTAATCCGTCAGTTTTTGAAACAATCTCAAATACTGTTCTTGTATAATAGTCCAATCCTCTTACTATTCTAGGATCTATTTTATATTCGATTCCTAACTCGTCCAATCCTGCTTTTAATTTTTCAAAATGGTCTTTGCAATCATCGCATAGATAATCTAAGATTGATGGAGCATTTTCATTCATTTGTTTATCTGCTTTTTCCTTACAGTCCAAGATTCTCATTGGATTTTTATCAAATCTTGATTTGCATGTATCACAGTATTTATCTAAGTTTGGTCTAATATAATTTCTTAATGCTTCTTGGTAGTTTTTTCTACATTCTTTGCATCCTATTGAATTAATATTTAATTCTACACTTGTTATATTTAATTTTTTTAACAAGTCCAATGCCATTAAAATCACTTCTAAATCAGCTTCATAGCTTGATGCTCCAAATAACTCTACACCAATTTGATTGAATTCTCTTTGCCTGCCTTTTTGTACATTTTCGTATCTATACATTGGCATTATGTATGATACTTTCATTGGTGATGGTCTACTTGATAACCCATTTTCTATATATGCTCTTACCACTCCTGCTGTTCCTTCAGGTCTTAATGCAATACTTCTTCCGCCTTTGTCATCGAATATGTACATTTCTTTTTGTACGACATCTGTCGTATCTCCAACACCTCTTAAAAATAATTCTGTGCTTTCAATTACTGGTACTCTAATGTCATCAAATCCATAGCTTGACATTACTTTTCTTGCTGTTTCTTCAACATATTTCCACTTTTCTATTTCGCCAGGTAATATGTCCCTTGTTCCTTTTAATTTTTGTATCATAACATCTACTCCTTTTTTATATTTCTACTTCATATCCTAATTTTCTTAATGATTTTACTGTTTCTATTGCATTGTATAATGGTCCTGTATATGAGTCTTCTCTAACTTCAACAGTTATTTCACAATCGGTATATTTTTCATACGCTTGCATTATTTCTTTGAGTTTATTTAAATCCTCTTCATTATCACTGTAAAATGGTACTCCATGATCATCTCCTAATCCGTTGTCATGTATATTATTTAAATGCATCATGTTCATTTTTACACCATCATTCGCTTGTTTGAATTGTTCATCCCAATTGGTTATTTTAATTCCATTTGTTATTCTTGAAAAGGCTTCAATTGACATCATCATATGACATGTGTCCATTAAAGTATATATTCTATTTGGAATTATTTCATTTAATACACCTACAGTATATGATACATCTGACATATAAAAAACCGTTCTAAACCTGTCTCCATCAAATGCTGATATGTTTTCTAATACTAAATCCACATGTGGGTTTTTGTCCAATATTGCTTTTAACATTGGTCCAATTTTTTCTATTAAAAAATTGTTTTCCATCCAAATTTCTTTTGAATATCTTTCGTGTATTACCACTTTTATTCTTTTATTTTCTATTTTAGATATGAATTCTGCATATTCTATTGTGTCACATAACATTTTATAATAAGAATCTTTAAGAATTTGATTTAATGATATTTCGATTTTTCCAGTTTCTGTTTGCACCAATGGTGTATGGACTACTGATATATCTATTTTATCTTCTTCTATCATTTTTTTAGTTATATCATATTCTTCTTTCGCTACTTCTTTATTTATTAATTGTATTTCAATATTTTTGAAACCACTTTTTACTCTTGCCATTAATTGTATTTCTTCTGGCGCTGATTTAGCGTTTATTCTTATCATTTTGTTTCTCCTATTTTTTTCTCTTTACATCATATACACTATCAATTTTTCCTAGTTCTCTTTGAACTTTATTTACTGCTTCAACGTCTTTTACTTCTAATGTTAATTCAACCATAACTATTTTTTCTTTGTTAGATTTTGCTTGTACTCCTATGATTTTTGAACCATCTTGTTGTGCTGTTCTCATAATATCACCTAGTAATTCTTCTCTATCGTTTGCAAATACAGTCATCTCTACGTTATATGATTTGTTAGTGCTTTCCTGTGCCCAATATACATCTATTATTCTTTCTTCTTCTTTAAATAAATCCTTTATATTTACACAGTCTTTTGTATGTACTGTTACACCTCTTCCTCTTGTTATATATCCTATTATTTCATCACCTGGAACTGGATTACAACATTTTGATAATTTTATTAAACAGTTATCAATTCCTTTTACGATTATACCTGTTTTTGATACATTATCATTAAAATGATGTCTTGTATGTAATTCTTCAATTTTTTCCTCAATCTCGGTGTTTGGCTTTGTTTTTCTATATTCTTCTAATACCTTTGATAATACTTTTGTAGCTGTTATTGATCCAAATCCTACAGCCGCATACATATCATCTATTGTTTTGAATGAATATTTTTGTAATGTTGATTCTATATTTTTATTTGTTAATAGTTCATCTGAGTTTAATCTTATACGCTTTACTTCTCTTGCTATTATATCTTTTCCACGTTCTATGTTTAAATCTCTTTCATTTTTCTTGAACCATTGTTGTATCTTTGTTTTTGCTGATGAGCTTTTTACAAATTTTAACCAATCCCTACTTGGCCCTTTACTGTTTTCATTTGTCATAATATCGACAATATCACCGTTGTGCAATGTTGTGATGATTGGCATCATTTTACTATTTATCTTGGCTCCAACCATTTTGTTTCCAATATCTGCGTGTATTGAATATGCAAAATCAATTGGTGTGGCTCCTTTTGGCAATGTTTTTATTTGGCCTTTTGGTGTGAAAACATATACTGAATCTTCGACTAATTCGGTTTTTAGTGTTGACATGAATTCATCTGGATTTTGCATATCTTTTTGCCATTCCAAACTCTCTCTTAGCCATGCTAGTTTGTCTTCTTTTACTGTTACGTTTTCCTTTTTGCCATGTAGAAAACTTTGTTCTTTGTATGCCCAGTGTGCTGCAATACCGAATTCAGCTATTCTATGCATATTATATGTTCTAATTTGTACTTCAAATGGTGTTCCATTTGGTCCTAATAATGTTGTATGTAGTGATTGATACATGTTTGGCTTTGGTACTGCTATGTAATCTTTAAATCTACCCGGCATTGGTGTATATAGTTCATGTACTACACCTAATGCTGCATAACAATCTTTTACTGAGTTTACCAATATTCTTAATGCGAATAAATCATATATTTGATCAAGAGTTTTGTTGTCCCTTTTCATTTTTCTATAGATTGAGTATAAATGCTTCGCTCTTCCTGTTATTTCACATACAATTCTTTCTTTTTTTAGATTTATTTTTATTTCATCTACTATTTGATCAATGAATTTTAATCTTTCTTCCCTTTTTTTAGCTATTCCTTCTACAATTTCTCTGTACTCTTCTGGATATAGATATTTGAATGCTTGATCTTCCAATTCCCATTTCATCGAGAATACACCTAATCTATTTGCTAGTGGTGCATATAAATCTATTGTTTCTTGTGCTATTGCTATTTGTCTATCTCTTTTTAAAAATTTTAATGTTCTTATGTTGTGTAATCTATCTGCTAATTTGATTAAAATTACTCTTATATCTTTTCCCATTGCTAGGAACATTTTTCTATAATTTTCTACTTGTTGCTCTTCTGCAGTTACATATTTAATTTTTGCCAATTTTGTAACACCATTTACCATTTCTGCAATTTCTGGTGAAAATTCGCTTGAAATGTCGTTTAATGTTACTGCAGTATCTTCTGCTAAGTCATGCATTAATGCTGCACATATTGTTGCATCATCCAAACCTAATTCTGCTAATGCGTATGCTACTTGAATTGGGTGAATTATATATGGTTCTCCTGATTTCCTTTTTTGATCACCATGATTTTCAAGAGCATATTTATATGCTCTCATTATAAGCTTTGAGTCACTTTTTCTGTTGTGCATTTTAGCTTGTTTTATTACATCTTCTATTGTTCTATCTACTAATTCTGACATATAATTGCTCTCCTTTATTTTTATGCTTTTCTTATATCTATTAATCTTATTTGAATTGAATCTTTTCCATTAAATGAATTTATTTCAATATTTCCTATAACATCTATTATATCACCTATTTTGTATTCTTTTGCTAATTCTCCTAAATTAAATCCTATTGCATCTATGATTTTGTCATTCTTTTTTAGTGATAATCTTAAATGCTTATTTTCTGATAATGTTCTAATTCCATTTATTTCAACTTTTTCATACATTATTATTGGTTCTGGATTTTCTTCTCCATAGGGTTCTAATAATTTTAATGCTTTAATTTTGTCTATATCCAAATCTTCCATTGTTAAAATTTCATCTATATATATTTCTTTTTCTAATTTTGATATATCTAAATTTTCATCAATATATTTACTTATTGCTTCTTTAAACTTTTCAAAATTCTCTACTTTTAAGCTTAGTCCACATGCCATTGTATGCCCACCAAAACTTAGTAAGTATTCTTTTGCAGCCGATATAGCTTTATGTAAGTCGAATCCTGCTACACTTCTTCCTGAACCTTTTGCAATTCCATCTTCAAAGCATAATAATATACTTGGTTTGTTGAATTTTTCAGTAATTTTTGATGATACTATTCCTATTACTCCATGGTGCCAGTCTTCTTTGCCTAAAATTATACAATTTTTTTCTTCATCTTTCAATTGTGCTAGTGCTTCTTCATATATTTTGTTTCCTATCTTTTGTCTTTCTATATTATATGAATCCAGTGTTTCTGATAATCTTTCTGCTTCTTTAAAATCTTTTGTTATAAATAAATTTAACGAATCATACTGATTGCCAAGTCTCCCTGATGCATTTATTCTTGGTGTTATTCCAAATGAAATTGAGGTTGAATTGAACTCTCTTATATTTGCTTTTGTTAATAATCTTTTTAATCCTAGATTCTTTGTTTGTTTTACTAGCATTAATCCAAGTTTGACTATTACTCTATTTTCATCAACTAGTGGCACTAAGTCCGAAATTGTTCCTATTGCTACAATGTCTAAATTTTTTAAATAATTCATTGGATCTAGATTTCTTTTTATTGTTATTGCTTGTGTTAATTTGAAGGCTATACCACATCCTGCTAATTGATTGAATGGATATAG